>JARRRG010000405.1:0-3540 GCA_037380965.1 Deltaproteobacteria bacterium | reverse complement strand
CTACATGTGTGAGGAGTGCGCATGCTGTCATTCTCCTGGGATATACTGCAAATTCCGAACGGCCTGCGTGATCCACATGCTGACGAAAGAAGGAGAGCTCGCAGACTGCGAAGGCAAGGTGCGGTCGAATCAGTCGGCCGGGGAAGAGGATGTCGAAACGAAAATGTCCGCTTCCAGGGGATGACAAATCAGGAACCGATGATTATATTCGTCGGTTGAGAAAGTAGGAGGCAAGCATAAGCTGGCCCAGAGATTCAGACATCAGGCTTTCCAATGACAAAACGAGACTACTACGAAATTCTTGAAGTCACAAAGAACGCAAGCAGTACAGAAATTAAGAAGGCCTATCGCAGGTTGGCGTTAAAATATCACCCTGACAGGAATAAAGGGGATAAGGAGGCTGAGGAACGGTTCAAGGAAGCCGCCGAGGCCTACGAGGTGCTCAGCGATCAGGAGAAGCGGGGACTTTACGACCGCTTTGGACATGCGGGTCTCCAGCAGAGTGGATTCACGGGATTCAGGAACTTCGACGACATTTTCTCTTCCTTCGGCGACATCTTCGAGGAATTTTTCGGGTTCAGTTCCCGGGGAGGTCGGTCGCGGGTGCACCGGGGAGCGGACCTTCGCTACGATCTCACGATCGATTTCATGGAAGCCGCGTTCGGCAAGGAAATGGAGATTGAGGTTTCCCGACATGAACCGTGCGATGACTGTCACGGGACAGGGACGAAGGGCGGGGCACAACCTTCGGTTTGCTACACCTGCGGTGGGCGGGGGCAGGTGACCCGCTCACAGGGTTTCTTCTCCATCAGCACCACCTGCCCCACCTGCCAGGGCAGCGGCACCGTTATCACGGATCCGTGTGGCACCTGTCGAGGAATGGGGCGCGTTCTCAAGACCAAGAAACTCTCTCTGAAAATACCGGCCGGGGTTGAAACAGGTTCCCGTCTCAGGCTCCAGGGAGAAGGCGAGCCAGGGTGGCAGGGCGGAGTAGCCGGTGACTTGTACGTGTTTATTGCCGTACGAGAACACGAGATCTTTGAACGTCGGGGGATTGACGTGGGCGTGGTTGTTCCCGTCACCTACAGCCAGGCCGCACTTGGCGGCGAGATCGAGATTCCAACTCTGGAAGGTCAGGACGTCCTCACATTGCCCAGGGGCACTCAGTCCGGTCAAGAGTTCCACGTTCCGGACAAAGGAATACCCCACCTCCGGGGTCGAGGTCGGGGTGACCTTGTTGTCATGGTGTATGTCCAGGTTCCCAAGCGCTTGAGAAAGCAGGAGGAGGACGTACTCCGCCAGTTAGCGGAATTGGAGGGAGTCAAAGTCGCGCCGCGGAAAAAAGGTCTCTTCTCCAAGAAGAGATAAGGTCTCATAAGAATTGTGTAAGGTTACGCGAAATTTACTCGAGAGAGTCGACGAACATGTGGCAGAATATTGTATTTTTCGCTGATGCATGATAAACTCTAACCCTCGGGAGTAGAATTGATGTGAAACGGCCGTCCCACGGTCGTGATGGTCGAATGTCGAGAACCGATCAATTGATTTGACACTGGGTGAAAAAGGAGAGCCCCATCATTCTCGTTCGCAGCCGGGATCGAGCGGAGGATTCATCAGCCAAGTGCACTTAAATGGGACGGAAGTGAAGCTCGGCAAGCGACTGCGCGAGATACGCGTAGCCGCGAAATCGGGTGACACGGATGAGTCGATTGGTCAGGAGATCTGCCATTGGAAAAGCTCGATTTCGCTCGCCGGGCATTTGACCGACCGATCTCAATGTGGCGGCACGGAACGCAAGGTGTAATCCCATTCATGAGGTCGCCGGCCTCTGCTCTTCAATCGAGCCCCGGTGTGGGCTGTGGAGGATGGAGGGTGCTCAGAGGCACTTTCAAAAACCGGAGCGTTCAGCCGGGATTGATTAGCGGCGGATTCTCCTGCCGCGGGAAGACAAGCTCATGAAAGCCTTGCTGATATATCCTGAGTTACCGGTTCTTTTCTGGACGTTCGAGAAATTGTGCCGGCTGGCCGGGGCCAAGAGCCTTGTGCCACCCCTCGGTCTCATTACCGCGGCCTCACTCTTGCCGCCGGAGTGGGACCTGCGGCTCGTGGACATGAATACCCGGCCTCTCACCGAAAGTGACTGGAATTGGGCGGATATGGTGTTGTTTTCAGCCATGCTCCCCCAGCACGGCAGATTGTTCGAATTACTCAGAGAGGCGAAAGCCAGGGAAAAGACCACGGTAGCCGGCGGACCCTTTCCATCATCCGCTCCCAGAGAGATTCTGGACGCTGGCTGTGACTTCCTTGTCAGGGGAGAAGGAGAGAATACTGTTCCATTGTTTCTCTCAGCGTTCAGGGAAGGCAAGACCCGGGGAGTATTCGAGAGCACTGTCAGGCCCGATCTTGCCCAGACGCCGATTCCTCGATACGACCTCCTGCGGCTAAAGGATTACGTCGCGATTCCGGTTCAGACGTCCCGCGGTTGTCCTTTTGATTGCGAGTTCTGCGACATAGTGAACCTGTACGGGCACACGCCTCGGTACAAGACCCCCGATCAGGTCATCGGGGAATTGGAGGCGCTTTACCGGGTAGGGTGGCGTTCGGAGGTATTTATAAGCGACGACAATTTCATCGGGAGCAAGCTACACGCGCGGAACATTCTTGAGAAACTGACGCCATGGATGAAGAGTCGAGGTGAGCCATTCAACTTCATGACCCAGGTATCCTCCAATCTCGGACAGGATCGGGAGATGATCGACTTGATGACTGAGGCCAACTTCTGGTCGGTCTTTGTTGGGGTGGAATCTCCGGATGAGACCGTGCTGGCCCTCAATCGCAAGTATCAGAATATTAGAAACCCAATATCGCAATCCCTTGACAATCTCAACAGAAACGGCCTGTCGGTTTTGGCAAGCTTCATCATCGGCTTGGACGGCGAAGAGAAGGGAGCCGGTCAACGTATCTGCGCGTTCGTCGAGCACGCGGCCATCCCGCTGGTGATGCTGAACACCCTTTATGCCATGCCTAACACCAGGTTATGGAAGCGTCTCAAGCGGGAAGGGAGGCTCAGATGTAGCCAATTCTCTGACGAAACGGTCATCGATAGACTGAACTATCTACCGTCTCGTCCGGAGTCGGAGATCATGCAGGAATACGCGGATGCCTGGGAGTATTTGTTCGAGCCTTCGCGATACCTGGCGCGGACGTACCGCTACTACCTGAACATGCGGCCCACCCGTCGGGCGCTGGCCAGGCAAAAAGGAGAGCCGCTCCCGCAAGAAGTTCCCGATGCTAAGCAAGGGTTGAGGAGGAGACTCCGGGACCTCTACAAATTCTTACGTCTGGCTTGGTGGGAGGGAGTGCTTTCACCCTGCAGGAATCAGTTTTGGAGACAGCTCATCGGGATGAGAAGACACAACCCGAGCCGTCTCGTGGCTTATCTCTCGGCGTGCGCGTGGGGCTCTATTATGTTCAGCTTCAGAGATGAGATAGCCAGGCGGAGACGAGTAGGTCGAGACAACGGGCCCGCAGAAACGGAGC
>JARRRG010000404.1:0-6025 GCA_037380965.1 Deltaproteobacteria bacterium | reverse complement strand
TCCGCGGGGGTGGGCGCCTTTTCACTGGCGGAGGGCACCGCCTGCTTCTTGACAGGCGTCTGAAGAGGTTTTGGCAGGGCAGGATGCTCGAGACCGCCGGGCACCAGCGGAGCAGACTGGTCCTGCAGGAGAGTCTTTTCGACTGCCCCCGTTCGCCCGGAGAAGTAGCTCAGCACGATGGAGGTCAACATGAAAGTGACCGCGGCCGCGATCGTGACCTTGCTCAGAAAGCTTGACGCGCCGGTGCTGCCGAAAACGGTATGGCTCGACCCGCCGCCGAAGACTGCCCCGATATCCGCGCCCTTACCGGTCTGGAGAAGGATGATCAGGATAAGAGCGATACAGACGACGATATGAATAACGACAATGAGAGTTGTAAACATGGTGAACTCTTCCCCTACTCACGAAGTGGCGGCCCCAATTATGCCGAGAAAATCGTCGATTTTCAAGCACGCTCCGCCGACGAGGCCGCCGTCAATGTCAGGACAGCTCATCAAACCCGGGGTATTGGCCGGTTTGACGCTTCCACCATACAGGATGCGGACCTGCTCTGCAAAATCCTGCCCCAAGCTCGACGCCACCTCGCTGCGAAGGAATGCGTGCACCTCCTGAGCCTGTTCAGGAGTGGCCGTCTTCCCCGTTCCAATGGCCCAGACAGGCTCATATGCAATGATGAAACGACGCGGCTCGGAAAGCTCAATCCCGGCCAGTCCGCCCGAGAGTTGTCTCCGAACGACATCGAATGTCTCGCCCCGCTCTCGTTCCGCCAGCATCTCCCCCAGACAGAAGATCGGTATGAGCTCACTCCTGAGCGCAGCCACAATCCTCTTGTTAACCGTTTCATCCGTCTCCCCGAAATATTGCCGTCGCTCGGAATGGCCGATGATGACATGGGTGCATCCCGCGTCCCTTATCATGGGACCGGCCACTTCTCCGGTGAACGCGCCCTGGTCTTCCCAGTAAAGATTTTGCGCACTCACCTGGATCGGGGTCCCCGTCGCGGCCTGGACAGCCGCGGGAACCGCTAAGAAGGGCGGGGCAATAATAATCTCGCACAACGGCTCCGTTTGCCCGACCCTTTTCGCCAGACCTTGCACGAATTCCTTCGCTTCAGTCGGAGTCTTGTGCATTTTCCAATTGCCGGCAATTATCAGCTTCCTCATAACTGCTTTTTCTCCCGGGTAAGTGGGCTGAAGCCATACAGAGAGTCTGCCGGGGTCATCCTTCGAGCGCGGCTACGCCGGGCAGCGTCTTGCCTTCCATGAATTCCATGAATGCACCGCCACCCGTCGAGATGTAGGACATATCGTCCTCGACACCGAATTGCCGAACCGCGCGCACGGTGTCGCCACCCCCCACCACGGAGAAGGCTCGAGCATGAGCCACAGCTTTGGCAATGGACTCGGTTCCGCTTTGGAATTCCTCTATCTCGAAGACCCCCATGGGACCGTTCCAGACAATGGTGCCGGCCTTCCCTATCTCGCCGCTGAAGAGGTCGGAAGTCCTCGGTCCGATATCCAGGGCCATTGCAGCCGCGGGGACCGAGTCCGCGTCCACACATGCTGTCGGACTGCCGTGCTCCATCTCTTCCGCGGTCACGAGATCGACCGGAAGGAGCAGAGAACAACCTTTCTTCCGGGCATCATCCAGGATCTCGCGCGCGACGGTGACCATCTCCTCTTCGACTCTCGAGGCTCCCATCTGAAAGCCGTTCGCTTTCAAGAAGGTATTCGCCATGCCTCCGCCGATGAGGATGACATCCATTTTGTCCAGCAAATGTTGGAGCACTCCCAATTTGTCGGAAACCTTTGCGCCTCCGAACAGCGCGGCAACCGGTTTGTTGGGTTTTGACAGCGCGCGGTCCAAATTATCGAGCTCTTCTTTGAGCAGGAGACCCGCGGCCTTCACCTTGACAAATTCGGTGATCCCGACCGTTGAGGCGTGGGCCCGGTGAGCGGTGCCGAATGCGTCGTTCACGTACACGTCCGCGAGGGAGGCGAGCTCGCGGGCGAATTCTTTATCGTTTTTTGTCTCCTGCGCGTGGAACCGCAGGTTCTCCAGGAGGAGCACATCCCCATCGGTAAGCGCTGCGACGGCCTTTTGTGTGTCCGGGCCCACGCAGTCATGGGCGAACCGAACTTCCCGTCCAAGGAGCTCACCGAGCCGTGTGGCTACGGGCTGAAGGCTCATTTCAGGTCTTCGTTCCCCTTTGGGTCGGCCGAGATGAGACGCGAGGATCACCCGCGCACGGTGCTCGATCGCGTATCTTATGGTCGGGAGTGCTCTCCGGATCCGGGTGTCATCCTTGACCACACCGGACTCATCCAGTGGAACATTGAAATCGACCCGTACGAAGACCCGCTTCCCCGTTATGTCAATGTCGACAATACTCGTTACTTCCATTTCATGCCTCGCGGACAAATGCAGCCCATGATGATACGAATGCCCGGTTGCCTGGAAGATCAGATCAGTTTCTCACCAACGTATGCGGCCAGGTCCACCATACGCGCGGAATAGCCGGCCTCATTGTCGTACCATGAGAGAACCTTGACCATTTTCTCCCCCATCGCGAAGGTGGACGGTGAGTCAAAGATGGATGAATGCGTGTTATTCACGAAATCGATACTCACCAGGGGGTCTTCGCTGTACGCCAGGATGCCTTTCATCCGCCCCTCCGCGGCCTTCTGCATGGCCGCGTTCACTTCCTCGACGGTAGCTTTGGTTCTGAGGATCGCGGTGAGGTCCACGAGGGAGACATTGGGAGTGGGGACCCGTATCGCCAGGCCGTCCAGCTTGCCCGCCAGCTCCGGGATAACGATTCCGACGGCCACTGCCGCGCCTGTAGTGGTGGGAATCATGTTTATTGCCGCAGCCCGAGCGCGGCGATAGTCATTGTGCGGAGTATCCAGCAGGCTTTGATCCATAGTATAGGAGTGAATCGTCGTCATGAGTCCGCTCTCGATGCCGAACTCGTCAAAGAGACCTGTGGCCACTGGAGCAAGACAGATCGTGGTACAAGAAGCGTTGGAAATCACATGGTGGCTCAACGGGTCATAGGTCTCTTCATTTACGCCCATAACAAAGGTTGCGTCGACCTTCTTTCCCGGTGCGGAAATAATAACCTTTTTGGCACCGGCATCGAGGTGTTTTGCCGCCTTATCGCGATCTCTGAATATGCCCGTGCATTCCATGACCACATCGACCTTGAAATCAGCCCATGGAAGGTTGAGCAGGTCATCCGTGATCCTCAATGCGTGTACTTCTTTTCCATCTATGGTTAACGTGTCATCTGTGAAGCCAACCTGACCGGGATAGGCTCCGTGAACTGAATCATGTTGGAACAGAAATGCCATGAGCTTCGGGTCCATCCGATCGTTCACGGCCACGACCTCTACCTCCGGGAGGGACAGGGCATGTCGCATCACGGTTCTGCCAATGCGTCCGAACCCGCTCTCGTCAACCGACCCGTGATTTCTTCTCTTGTCTTTCCAGAGGATCTCAGCTATACGGTAAGCGACTTAGCGGCGACCGCAACCGCCATCACCATACCGGTCCCTCCGATGACGAGGTAAGGCGACGGACAACAAGGAGTGCAAAATATTTAACTTTTCTTCTCGTACGCACTCGCCTCACAGGGAACCGCACCAATGTTGAAATTTTACCGAATCTGGCTCATACTTTTTGTCTTTACCGCGTTTTTGGCCAGTATGTCCATCGGCCGCGCGGCTGATGAGTCCGGGGCTCAAAACTTCTGGAAGATAACAAGTATCAAGGTCTGCCGAGATTACAACGGAAATGTGCTGCCCGACGTTGAGGCTCTCGGCTCTTATCCCGTCTATTCCTTTTTTATCCCACGGCCCGTATGGACCGTAAACGGGATTGTTGTTGAAGCCCAGCCCATCTATGAAACAGGGAGACTCGTAGCGTTCAGACTGTTCAGGGCTGGCAGCTTGTTGAAGCCGGACTCCAGAAATACCGTGAAATTCTCTTTGCCGGACCAGAACGGCTCCAAGGTGTTCCGCTTTCGAAACACGAGGCCGCGGCCCGGCCAATGCTATGAATTCTTCTGAAAAATGTTGCAACTCCTGCAGACCGTTCCTCGGTTCTCCCCATCCCGCTCTTGTGTCTCCGAGCCTGCCGGTCAATGACGGTCAGCATTACATGCCAATTTCGTGCGTATCCGGGTGACATGCCCCCCATCCCGGGGCAATCGACTGCTGATGTGGATCACGGGGGGCACTTGGCACAGATGGATTTGAACAGGGTGGTGCTTAGATATCTGTCCCCGCGGTCCGGTAAGATAACCACCACCGTTCCCCCAGCTAGATCTTTAGAGGCCTGCATGGCCCCGTAAACCGCGGCTCCCGCGCTCATGCCGACAAAGATGCCCTGGGTGAGCGCGAGCCACCGACAGGTATCGTATGCTTGATCGTCGTTAACCTGAATGATTCTATCAATCCGTTTCGGGTCATAGATCTTCGGGACCACGGCTTCCTTCATATTTTTCAGTCCCTGTATCGCGTGCCCTTCGACCGGCTCGACCCCCACCACCTGAATCTTCGAATTGTATTCCTTGAGCCGATGAGAAACTCCCATGAGCGTGCCGGTGGTCCCCATCCCGGCCACGAACAGATCCAGCTCGCCGCCGGTTTGCTCGAGTATTTCGACGCCGGTGGTCATGTAGTGCGCTTCCACGTTGTACGCGTTTTCGAATTGATTCGGCATGAAATACTTGTCCGGATCGGCTTCGTAGATCTGACGAGCCCGGTGAATCGCGCCATCGGTACTGTCGCAGCCGGGCGTGATTTCGAGCTCCGCGCCGTACGCTCGCAACGTATTTCTGCGCTCGAGACTGACGCACTCGGGCAGGGTTAACATGCAACGATAGCCTTTGACCGCCGCCACCATTGACAGCCCGATGCCCGTGTTGCCTGAGGTGGGCTCGAGGATGATTTTGTCCTTCGTGAGCGCCCCATCTTGCTCGGCTTTCTGAATCATAAAATAGGCAATCCGGTCTTTCACCGATCCACCGGGATTGTTGCCCTCGAGCTTGCCCATGATTCGTAGGCCGTTAGAACCATTGGGATACGCAATTTTCACAAGAGGAGTGTTGCCAATGAGATCGAGTAGGCTCATGTTGAGTACCTCTTGGTATTCCACGTAATCCTTCTTTATAACATCCTTCTATCATAAAACACAAGATTATTCTTCTTGTTTTTTTATTTCACGGTGATATAAGCCTTGCCTCAAGTCATGCTTCCAGCCTGAAAAAAGGCTGGGTCGAGGGGCTCCCATGGACAATCAGCAGCCACCCCATGATTCTTTGGACACCGGTTCTCTTGAAGGGATCGTACCGGCGATGCCGGCTCCTGACGCAACGGAAGCTATCGAGATCGCAGGCTCTCCGGGCGAAACGTTTGCGGCGTGCTCTGCAGATCGGCAATCCGATCCCGACTCCAACTCTGAGGATTCGGACCTCATGAGATCCTTTGACATGATTTTTCAGCTCCATCAGCGGTCTGAAGAGATCCGATCCCATTTGGACAAGATTGACCGAATACTCCTGAGATCTCGAACTCTCTCTGGACTGACACGGCAAGTCATTCGCACCCTTGAACGGGATCTGGCCCTCATCGCAGTGCGGATCCTCTACCGCGAGAACCATCCCATCGCTCGGTTTCTCACCTGGGACCGGCCTCGCGGGGCAGGGACAATCGCGGACGGACTCTTTCCGAACGAGCGGTTCTTTGATAGCGAGCCCTTTATTCTCGACAACCCGTCGGGTGAGCTCGGCAGGGGCCTTTTCGGCGAGTCGGCGCATCTTGTGGCATCAGCCGTATTGGCCGGACTCTGCGCGGAGGGCGAAGAACTCGGGGTTCTCTGCCTGGGAAGTGACGATCCGGTCCGTTACTGCGGCGGCATGAACACTGATCTCATTGTTTCTCTTGCCGAAAAGATATCTCTCGGGATTCGTAACGCCTGGGATCACGAACAAACGGCCCACCAGGCGCTCGTAGGTCGAGTG
>JARRRG010000403.1:0-3793 GCA_037380965.1 Deltaproteobacteria bacterium | reverse complement strand
TCCCGCTTCTCGTTCCTCACGGTATCCTTAAAGACCACCGTGCAAGGGTACCCGGCAGAAGCGTTCTATATTCCGCATCGCGCCATAATGTCAATAGGTTTGCACCGGGTTCGGTCCGTCCGGCGCGGTCACCGCTACCCCTTTCATACTCACCTTGTCCCAGCCGTTCCGGCCTTGTAGGCAAGGGTAAACCAACCAGCCCCGGCTGTCAATTGGGCCCATCCCATCCCCCGAGTCCACCGGAAATGTGAAAAAACTCTGTTCGGCAAGAGCCGCGGATCACGGGGCTGATTTTCGGCCGCCATGGAGAGTTCCAGGGAGACTGCATTTCCCGGTAGCCCCTGCGGCCCCGAGATCGGTCTCAGCGCGTTGACACCGCTTCCCCCAAGACCACGTGCAAAGCGCGGAATTCGGACTCACGCTTGTGAAAGCAATCCCCCATTCGGTCACATTGATGTTTCGTCGGACAGAGTGACCTCGACCACAAATTCGGCTCCGTGGTCGCTCTTGCACAGGTAGAGACGGCCGCCCAGGGCTTGCGTGAGTGCGAGCGCGCCGGCCAGTCCCAGACCGTGGCCCCGCACCGGGAATCCCTCTACTTCAACACATTGAAAATACTGGTCAAAAATTTGCTCATGATAGGATTCCGGAATCCCGGGCCCGTCGTCCTTTACGGAAACATTTACAGAATTCCCTTGTGAGCTGCATTTGAGGAAGATGGACTTCTCTTTGTATTTCAGCGCATTCGAGAGGAGATTGGTAATCACGAGACTCAATTTTGTCTCATCAATCCGGATGGCCCGGCTGATCTCTTTGTCGTCGGCATCGAGATAAATCTGATGCTCGCCGAGAACTCTTCGGAACACCTCCAGGTCCTCGGCCGATTCCAGCGCATCCGAGACCGTGGGATCAACGAGATCAAAGACTTCGATCAGGGCAGTCTTGAGGACGTCGGACATGGTGCAATCTCTGACTCTTTTGATGCCGCGGGTTGCCATGTCCACTTCCAACATGCAGTTGGCGAGATTCTTAACCTTGAGGGCGCTGCGCAGCATGCGCCTGATTACTCGTTCCTGCTTGGGGCTCAGCGGGCCGTACCGGTCCTTTTTCTCCAGAAGGGCCCGGGCGCCCGTCTCTATTATGTTGGACGGATTCTTCAGATCATGAACGAGGTGAGATGTCTGGATATGCTTGATGGCCACAGAAAACCCCTGATTCGTGCCGACCGGGAAAAGATGGCGTATCACGGTTCAATGATGGTCGATTCGCTTACATCAAGTTCCTTCTCGAATTTCTGCCAGAACTCTTTCTCGGACTTTCTCCACTCGGGGCCGAAGCGCTTGCCGAACGAGCTGCCCAATTTGCCCAGAACGGCTTTCCACGCGGACTGGTAATTCAACATGAGAACATCTTCCAGGAACGGCGCTATTTGACCGAGTTGATCCTTTGGCAAATAAGCCCGGGCCCCCAGCTCGATAGACTTCTTGAGAGTCTCGGGGCTCAGTGCATGGGCTGTGAGCATGACAACCGGCAGCTTTTTCGCAACCGCGTATCGGAGGAGATCAAACCCTCTCACGCCCATGATATCCAGAATCACCAGGTCATAGGTGAGAGATGAAATCTTCTGATTCGCCTCCTGGTACGAGGTCGCCTTGTCCAAATCAACCCCATACTCCTCCAGCTCCTCCTCCAGAATGTCTAGGACATCCGGCTCGTCGTCCACCGCGAGCACCTGCTTTCCGTTCAAGATGCCTTTTGACATTGCATTAACTCCCACTTATCTTATAGTATACACGAAGAGATGGTGTCAAGAAGCCTGAATCGGGGAGAGCTCCCGCGTGACCGAATCGTTGGACAAGAAAAAAATACTCGTGGTCGACGATGAACCGGACGTCCTCGAGACCATCGCGGAAGTCCTGGAGATGTGCCACATTGACACCGCGGCCGATTTTCACAAAGCTGAACATCTCTTGAAGACCAAAAGCTACGACATGGTGATCCTTGACATTATGGGTGTCAAGGGTCTCCATCTCATCGATGTCGCGGTGCAGCGAAACGTTCTCGCGGTGATGCTGACCGCTCCGGCCTTCAACCCCGAATACCTCATGAAATCACGGGAACGGGGAGCCATCTCCTGCTTCCCCAAGGAAGACATTGCCGAATTGGACTCCCTGCTGACCGAGCTCTACCAGGTCATTGAAGACGGCGGACAACCCTGGAATTACACGATGCAGCGAATCGAGCCTCTGCTGGACGAACGATTTCCGCCTGGTTGGAAGAGCAGGTACAAAGAGTTGTGGGACACCGCAGCCAAGGACCCTGACGAGACCTGATCGACGGCTCCGCGCATCAACCGATCCACCGCGTTCAGCACCACTGAACATCGCTCCGTATGTGCATATTGTGCCGGGGGAGGAATAACTCAGTGCACCGGGAACGCCGAGCTTGAGACGCGGAACGTGCGTGAACATCCCCCGATGTGGGGCCTTGCGCGGGAGAAGCGCTGTTTCAGAGATCGGCCGCGGGGAAAAGATCCTTGCACGCGGGAAGGATACCAAATCCGTCCGCATTCCGAACGGCCTTGATGACAGCTCTTTGCAGAGTATCGGCCGCGAGCAATCCGACGCGGTTCGGATCGACTTCTTGCTCGCCCACACCAAGCGCAATGGTCAGATCGCCGTCAATGGGAGTATGGAACGGACTGATCACCGAGCCCATGCCCAGGGTGGCCTGGGCTGCTATTCGGGACGCGGCGGTCTTGTCCAGCCGCGCGTTCACGGCCACGACCGCGAGTGTCGTGTTTTCAGCGGAACCGTAGGCAGTGACCGCCTTGCCGTCTCTGAGGAGTCGAGCCGCGTCCGCTGTCTCCAGCGCGTCCGGAGATGTCCTCAAGCCCGCGAGGATGTTCCCCTTGCCATCGGTGATGTCGCCGTACGCGTTGACCACGACGAGTGCGCCCACTACGAGATCACCCGAGACCGATGACGCTGATCCCAGTCCTCCTTTCATGGCATGGTCGATGCCCTTCAGCTTGCCCACGGTCGCGCCGGTTCCTGCCCCCACACTGCCGAGTTCGACCGGGCCCGGAGATGCGCTCGCACACGCGCGAAACCCCAGATCCCGGTCCGGGCGCACCGACCACTCGCCGAAATTCAGGTCGAAAATCACTGCTGCGGGGACTATGGGTATCAGCCGTCCTGTTACCGGTATCCCGACACCTTCTTGCTCGAGGTAAGATAACACACCGCCTGCCGCGTCCAAACCGAACGCGCTGCCGCCCGCAAAACAGATTCCATGAACCCGGTCCACCAGGTGGTTCGGGCCGAGGGAATCCATCTGGCGGGTGGACGACGCGCCTCCCCCGATATGAACGCCCGCCGCGGTCGCGTGGTGATTCGCGAGAATAACGGTAACGCCAGTCTTGGCCTCCAGGTTCTCGGCATGGCCAACCGAGATACCCGGCACATCCGTGATATCGTCGTGCAGCTCGGAAGAAGAATCGTGCATGAAGCCCTCCAGGAATCGCATCAAGGTAGCAGTTGCACGAGGGTGATTCAACCATCTTCGCGTTGATGTGCGTCGTACCGGGCATGATGGACGGAGCTGATGAGACGAGCCGTCACCCGTGCGCTCGAAACGCGGGCCTCCAAGCTCTCGCACGGGCAGTGAAAATTTTTTGACACTCTCGAGTTTGTCGTGCTAGGATTCAATGTCCGGCGGGCGGGTAGCTCAGTGGGAGAGCACTGCCTTCACACGGCAGGGGTCGGAGGTTCAATCCCTCTCCCGCCTACCA
>JARRRG010000402.1:0-3559 GCA_037380965.1 Deltaproteobacteria bacterium | reverse complement strand
CGGAGGGGGTTGGGGAGTGTTCCGGGTCTCAGCTCATTTCATCAATTCTCTGAGGGCACGCTTGAGTGCATTGGAGAGTGACACCTCACCCGTACAATTGGTCAGCACCGTCTTTGCCGCAGCCGTGGCTTCGCGTTCTCTGTATCCGAGGTTCAAAAGGGAAGAGACCAGGTCTTCCTCGAGTGAAGCCGGCACGTTCACACCAGGCTCAGAGACAGTAAAGATGCTGATTTTCTTGATCTTCTCTTTCAGTTCGAGAATGATCCGCTCAGCGGTTTTCTTGCCAATCCCGGAAACGGCTGTCAGACTTCGCAGGTCGCTCTGAAGAATCGCTTTCTGAAAGCGATCCGGTGATATGCCGGAAAGAATGGTGAGAGCCATGCGGGGTCCGATTCCGGAAACTCCGAGAAGCATTTCGAACAGGGCTTTCTCCCCCTCTGCCGTGAATCCGTACAGTTCCAGGGAGTTCTCCCGGAGCGCGGTATGAACATGGAAAAAAACCTCGCCGTCATCGGGAAGGGATTCCATGGTGGGAATGGAAACCGACACCTCGTACCCCACGCCCTGCACGTCCACAATGACCCGGTTGGTGTTCCGGAAGAGAATCGTTCCTCTCAATGCGGCGATCATCTGGCAACCCTCTGGGGCAGACATAAGTGGCTGTGGTACAGAGCCATGGCCAGCGCATCCGCCTGATCCGACGACTTGAGGTCGGCCAGCCCCAGCACCTGGCCGACCATGTACATGATCTGCTTTTTTTCGGCCTTACCGTAACCTGTCAGGCCTTTCTTGATTTCCATCGGGCTGTACTCGAATATCTCCATCCCCCTGGCTTCGCCCAGGAGCAAGATCACCCCGCGGATCTGGCTGAGTTTCATCAGACTTTGGCTATTATGTGCGTGAAAGAGCGACTCCACGACCATCACCGCGGGATTGTGTTCGCAAGCGACCTCCTCCAATTGTTGGTAGATTGCCCACAACCGCTTCGGCTGGCTCAACCCGCTCGACGCTCGAATCACACCGCTGTCGACATGGCGTGCGTGAGTCCCCTCTTTCCTGACTATTCCATAGCCGGTCCTTGTGCTTCCCGGGTCTACTCCCATGATCATCATCGTACAATAGTGGCCGACGTGAATTTCCTCATCGGATTGTTCAGCCGACGCGCTCCCGAATGTTTCTACAGTTGGCTGTTCCGAGAAGTTCTGCGCACGATCCATACGAGCTGCACAACTTGGCAATAAGACTGAGGCCCCATCTGCCCGAAGCAGCGGCCATGTCTATACTACCGATTCAGGATCAGTGCCAGTCTTTTGTGTGTGAGACTTTCAGGTGCCTCGCTCGCGGCGCCGAACATCAAGGTGCCGATTCAGACCGGAATAGATGTGGCTGTACCTGGAGTACATGTGTCGGATTGGGCTGTTCTTGAAAAAGCTCCTTGCTCCACCGATCCTCGGCAAGAAGAACACGGGAACGATATGCCGGTCCGTTTCACGCGGATAGTTTCATCATCTCCTCTTCAGAAATGTCGAAGTTTGCGAAGACCTTTTGCATGTCCTCGTTGTCATCCAGCGCATCCATCATCTTCAGCATCTGTTCGGCCTTCTTGCCTTCAAGCTTCACGGTGTCTTTTGGTATCATGGTAATCTCAGCCAGCTCGATGCTCCACCCTTTCTCTTCAACCGCGATGCGAACGACTTCGAACTCTGCCGGGCCGGTCGTGATTTCATAGGTTTCTCCTTCGCTGTTCACATCTTCCGCGCCGGCTTCCAGGGCCAGCTCGACCACGTCGTCTTCATGCAGACCCTCACCGCTCACAACCACCATGCCCTTCTTGTCGAACATCCAGGCCACGCACCCGCTTTCTCCAAGGTTTCCGTTGAACTTGTCAAAGATGTGCCGAACCTCGGCCACGGTCCGATTCTTGTTGTCCGTCAGGACTTCCACCATCACCGCTACTCCACCGGGGCCGTATCCCTCATACACAACGTCTTCGTAGGTCACGCCCTCGATTTCCCCGGTGCCTCTCTTGATCGCCCGTTCGATGTTCTCCTTGGGCATATTCGCGGCTCGGGCCGTGCTGACAGCCGTTCTCAATCGCGGGTTTCCGTCGATGTCCCCCCCTCCGATTCGGGCCGCAATGGAGACCTCCTTGATCAGCTTTGAAAACAGCTTTCCTCGCTTGGCGTCCGCAGCGCCCTTCTTATGTTTTATTGTGCTCCATTTATTGTGCCCTGACATGACGGTATCCCTCCAGACTTTTCCTTTGTTTTTTCAACATGGTGACTGAATTTACTCGCCTCGTATTCAACCACTTGGGGTCTCCAAAGGGACCCTTTTGGGCCGGAAAGGTTCGTGGCCGCACTGAGAACAGATGTCTTTTCTTAATACACATTGCGGAAGTGCTCAAGTTCTTGTAATCGAGAATTCTCTCGATTCTCTTCACGGCTGCTCGGAACGGGCCGCCATCCTCAACTGCCGGAGAAGGCGGAAGTGGCATAAGCCTGCTTTGGAGGGGGGCAATATGTCCAACTGGCCCCATGGCATGCATGCGACGAGGTCCATGCTTCCCAACAGGTTCGAAGCACGATTACTCCCACTCGACCTCGGTCGAATCCTTACGGTTGCCGCCAGCAGAACCCCATCGTCAAGACCTCCGCTTTCTGCCCTGCCATCTCGTGGTCGAATCGGAGAGGCCCGCGAACATCGTTGACATGGAATGGGGACCTGAATGAGGTCTTCTGAGACTCCTGCCAAGATTCGGCTCAGATAGGGTGCGGTTACAGCCTGATGGGTTATGCCTCCCCCTATTGCGCTCGATTCGGCAAGGCTGGCTTCGATTTCATCCTGGCCTGCACAAAGGGGTTTTAAAGCACGAATTCGCAGACCAGCCACACCAGCGTAACTGCCGCACAAGCGACGATTACCTTTATCTCTAATGCCCCGATAACGGCCCATGAGAGTCTGACAAAAAAGCAAGATTGCTCCTATCGTCACCAGGTTTCGAAAGCCTGCGTTCACCGTGCGCGCACGCTCTTTGGTCTGCTTTCCAGCAATCCATTCGACGGTTAGGACCGCGGTTACGCTCACCGCCATGACCAGGTAGGCGAAGACAAAGTACTTGTCGGCGAGTGTCATGTACCCAACGTTAGGGAGGGCGTCGTCCCTGTTGTGGGCAGGCCCCCCCGCACCCACGAACGCTCGGCTGCGAGTAAGATCATTCCGAGCGAGCGCTATCATCAACGGCGAGCCGCGTGATGAAGCCTTCTTTGCTCAGCCAATGGCATCCAGTGACTTCCCGTGGGTCAAGGCCGGGCATGCGATGGCCTGGAGGGGGCGTGCAACGTGCCCGAGACATTTGGCGCGTGGGGCCCGGGCTTGCCCAAGGTAACCCGCCCGGCCTCGAATATCACGAGTGACGTGAGCTCTCCTGATGATTCCTTGTCAACACACTTCTGACCTCTCCCTAACGGTCATCTCATACAAGCCACTTACAAGATTTCCATATTTGTCCTTCCACTTCCTATCCCCCGGTTTTGTCGCTCCAATCGGGGGTTTTTTT
>JARRRG010000401.1:0-3564 GCA_037380965.1 Deltaproteobacteria bacterium | reverse complement strand
ACCGAATCGATCTCATTGTGAACAGGTTCCATCGACGCTGTTGCGCGCCGGTCATTCAACCGGGACGCCCGACCACACCTGTCAGCCCAGACAGGTTATCAGGTCCCACGCGGCTCGGAATTCAGGGACGAGCACATCTGCAAGGACGTATTCCAATCCCGCGCCCGCGAGCATGGAAAGGCACGTCTGTTCGATCTGCCACGGATGCTGACGCCTCAGACCGCTGAGGAGATTCGAGATTCCGGCCATGGTGCGGGCAGGTTCCTGAAAGATGACGCCGGTGGCAAGGAGTCTCACCGTTGTAATCGATTCCGAGATGCGAAAAAACGCGTCATCCCAGCTCAGATTGGGCAGCACGGGATCGAAGATGAGCTTATCCGCGGCCAAGCCGGCTGCAAGAGAGCTCTCCCTCAGTTGGATTGCCAGCGCGATCTTCTCGTCGACTGACGGCGGCGTGTACGAATGCTCGTCCATGAGCAGCGCGACCAGATCGGTGTTATGCTCGACCGCCAGGGGCAGCATTTCTCGCAATTTTGTCTCTTCCATTGAGAGCGCATTGATAATCGGGGACTTTTCGCATACGGAAAGGCCGATCTCGATAAGCCTCGGATTTGGACTGTCAAGTATGAGCCTGAGAGCCGTTGCCTGCTGAACGGTTTCAACGAGAAACCTCATCCGGTCTTCTTTGCGTCGCGGCAAATAACCGGGATTGATGTCCACGAGCTGTGAGCCGGCTTTCTCGCATCGCTTGACGAGCGTTTCGATCGGCTTCGGGTCCAGCGCTTCCATTGCCGCCGCGACCGCGGGATTCAGTCCGTTCAGATTATCGGCCACCAGGATCACGGAAAATCGTTCCTCCCTCGTTCACGGCGAAGAGCTTGCGAGACCGGCCTGTCGGACTATCGATCCGGAGAGCTGCGCTCAAGGGTCTTACGAGAGTGCGTTCGCGATATCTGTGGAGACATCCGTGCCGAGTCGATCGAACGGTGTCCTGCGCACTCGATGGGGCAATGCGAGGCCGGCTGCGATCCGGACATCGTCGGGCCCAACCTGGTTTCGACCCTCGTATGCGGCCCGGGCTTTGGCGGTCTTCAGGGTCACGATGTCGCCCCGGTGACCGTCGACTTCGAGCTTTGCGCATGCAGTGGCAATCCGTTCCAGGATTGACCGGTCCGTGTTGACGTCCGCGCATCGCTCCTGAGCCTGTTGGATGCGTTCCGACACCTTCGCGCTTTCGGCTGACCACTCGGCGATAAATTGTTCGGGATCCGCGTCGAATTGGAGTCTCCGCTCCATGATGTCGATCCTTGCCTGCGGGTCGCGGATTCCTTCGATGTTCACACAGAGGCCGAACCGATCGAGTAACTGCGGCCTCAGCTCACCTTCTTCGGGATTCATCGTGCCGACAAGGGTAAATCGTGCGGGATGGGCAAAGGATACTCCCTCGCGCTCGACCGTGTTCATGCCCATCGCGGCGGAATCGAGCAACGCGTCCACGAGGTGGTCGTCAAGGAGATTCACTTCGTCCACGTACAGGATTCCCCGGTGAGCCTGAGCGAGGATGCCCGGTTCGAATCTCTTCTCTCCTCGTTTGAGCGCGTGCTCGAGGTTGAGTGTGCCCACCAGTCGATCCTCGGTCGCACCAACGGGCAGCTCAACCACGGCAATTTTCCGCCTTATTCCGGGTACGTGATGATTCTCGGGCTCTCCGTTGAGGCAGAGACGCTCCGTGCAGCTCCAGCACACCCGTTGAGCATCATAGGCCGGGAGCTGAAACGGGCAATGTTCGACCACTTCTATTTCCGGAAGGATCTCCGCGAGCCCGCGGACCGCGGTGGACTTGGCAGTTCCCTTTTCTCCACGTACGAGCACTCCCCCGATGGTGGGATCGATGATATTGCATGCGAGAGCGAGCTTCAGGTTTTCCTGGCCCACGATCGCGGCAAACGGATATTGGAGCACAGAGGACATTACATTCCACTCCTAGCGATTCTCAGGAGGACATCAGCTTTCAAGTCCTTGATTCTGAAGTACTCGGCCTTCAGCACGTCAGCTAGCCGTTCCGACAAGCCGAATCGGAAACCGTCCGTTTCTTCCGCATCGACAACAATGGATGTGACCCGTTTGTCGGCCGCGATGGTCCGGGCGAGGTCAAGGGCCTCCCAGAACGGATCGCCTTTGCCGATACTCTCGTTGGCCTTTCCGTCGGTTATAACGATCACGATGGGCCGGCACGCGGGGTCTTTGATCAGACTGTTCGTCACCAATTGCAGTCCCTTGCGCAGGCCCGCGGCCAGAGGGGTCTTGCCGCCTACGGGGAGCTCCTCGAGCAGCTCACCGGCCCGATAGATCGAGGAGGTAGGCGGAAGGTTCACCACGGCCTCCTGCTTACGGAACGTGACCATTGCCACGCGATCCCGCTTCTGATACGCGTCTTTCAGCAATGACATGATCGCGCCTTTGGACGCGGTCATACGCCCTTTCGCGCCCATCGAGCCGCTCGCGTCCACGATGAAAAGGAGGAAATTGGCCGTACGGGACTCCCTCACCTTTTCCCGAATATCCTCATCGCGAATCGTTACGAGAAGGTCTTTTCTTGAACGCCTCTCCACCTGATACGGGGCCGCGGCCCGGAGTGTTGCGTCAAACGCGATGTCATTGGCGAGCCGCCGGCAGGTACTGCGTACGTATCTCCCCTTCTTCCGCCTCGTTTGGGTTCGGTATCGCGTGCCCGTCTGGTTCCGAAAGAGCCTGTCTCGGCGCTGGCCAAGGTCCCTCACGGTGAATGTCGGTCCGATATCAAAGATCGTTTCCGGGTACTCGGTACGCTCGATCGGCCGCTGAGTCGGCTTCGATATCATCTCATCGCGGATCGAATCGGGTTTTGACGGCCGAGATGGCTTTTGTTTGGGGTACTCGTCAAAGTAGTGATGCTCCATCGTACGTCTGCGGGGTTTGTCCTGATCCCCGGAGTCCGGCGAAAGCGGCTCGGACGCGGCGCGATCACGTGCCCGATGAGGAATCGCGAAGATCGCGGCCCGACGCACATCATCCACGATCACTTCCTGGCGCCCGTCGTACGCTGCAAGGGCCCTCGCAGCCTGCGCGATCACGATGTCGGCTCGGTGACCGGCAACATGGTGGTGCGTGCAGATCTCCGAGACCAGCCCGTTGAGCGCACCGGGGAAGCGCACCTTCGGCAGGATGCTCACCGCTCGGGAGATCCTCCCGGCGAGGAGCTGTTCCCGATCCTCGAACCTCTTGAAAAAGGCGAGGGAGGATCGATCGAATTGATCCCGCCTCTCCAGCACCCTGACCCTCAATTCGATGTCCGGCTCGCCGTGGACCTCGACGCACAATCCGAAGCGGTCGAGCAATTGAGGCCGCAGCTCGCCTTCCTCGGGATTCATGGTCCCCACGAGGATGAACCGTGCCGGATGGCTGTGGGATATGCCCTCTCGCTGGACCAGATTGTGGCCCGAAGCAGCAGCGTCGAGGATCGCTTCAACGAGGTGATCGGAGAGCAGGTTTACCTCATCCACGTAGAGAACGCCTCGATTGGCC
>JARRRG010000400.1:0-4092 GCA_037380965.1 Deltaproteobacteria bacterium | reverse complement strand
GGAAAGAATCGTGATACCCACAAGTTGAGTGAATCCTTCCAGCATCTCAAGATCGTGGCGTATCCACGGGCACCAAGCCTGAGGATACCGACCCCAACCTCATCGTCATCGCATCGCGCTGACGGGTGGCTCGGAACGGGGAAATCGACCGTGACCGATATGCTGACACATGGTTTGTGCCTAACAGCCCGATTATAGGGATACATGATTGATACCGTGCCCATAAGGCGAACACATCCGTGCGCGTCCGCGTCCCCGACCCCGGGAACACGCATGGGCACAACCTCTAATGTCTCGTCATTTCGAATACGTGAGCCCCAATTCACCCTTCACGCATCCCGTGGGCACGAGAAATGCTATACGCTCTATCGTGACACGGCTGATAAACGTGCTCGCCCGAGATCAGAGAGGGGAAAGAAATTCGGCTATAGGTCGCTCAACCTGATTCAATGATAAATCTGACAAATGCATTCCCTCGGTATGAATCGGATGAGATTGTGTGGCGGGCAGTGTCTTCAAAGGAAAGTGAAACACCTATGACCGATGAGTCGTTCAACATCCTCATCGGAGGAGAGGCCGGTCAAGGTTTGGCCACCATCGGCCACATCCTGTCAAAAATCCTCGTGCGAGCCGGATACAGCATTGTTTCCTCTCAGACCTACGAATCCCGCATTCGGGGCGGTCACAACACCTTCGCGGTGAGATTCTCGCCCGGGGCAGTCCACGCGCCGACAGAGGCCATCGACATTCTCGTCGCGCTGAACGAAGAAACGGTTTCCCTTCACGAGGAGAGCCTTTCGCTGCAAGGGGTGGTGGTAGTTAATCAAAGTGAACGTGAAGGCAATTCCCCGCACATTGCCGTGCCCATGAAAGATCTCGCCGACGGCAGGCACATTAACTCGGTAGCCCTGGGAGTGGTCGGAGCCATAGTGGGATTGGAAGAAGATCTGGCCAGGGGAGTTCTCAAGGATTATTTGGACGGGGCCGCTGAGGAAGTTGTGAAAAGCAATGTCAAATCTCTGAGAGAAGGTTACAGATGGCTCTCCGAGCAGTCACGCACCCTTCCCCGCGTCCCGGGACCGTCCGATCGGGAGAGGAGACTGACTCTGAACGGGAATGAAGCCATCGCTCTCGGGGCATTGGCCGCGGGCCTCAAATTTTATTCGTTTTATCCCATGAGTCCGTCTACGTCGATCGCGGTAGCTTTGATCCACCATGCACAAGCAATGAACCTGGTGGTGGAACAAGCCGAAGATGAGATTGCAGCCCTCAACATGGCTATAGGAGCCGCGTTCGCCGGCGCACCCAGCATGGTGGCGACATCGGGTGGGGGATTCGCGCTCATGAACGAGGCAGTAAGCCTGGCCGCGGCCGCGGAAATTCCGGTCGTCATTGTTGTCGCGCAGCGCGCGGGGCCGGCGACGGGGTTGCCCACGCGGACGGCACAGGGGGACCTGGAATTCGTGCTCCATTCAGGCCATGGTGAGTTTCCCAGGGCCCTGCTGACTCCCGGAACCGTGGAGGAGTGTTTCCACCTCACTCGGAAAGCCTTTGAAATGGCTCAAGCCTACCACGGCCCGGTATTTCTCCTTACCGATCAGTTCCTTGCCGACTCCTATCATGACGTGCCCCGGTTTGGGCTTGATGACGTTCCTACCGTGAGAACATGTGCCGAATCGGAAGGGGAGCCGGGAGAATCGGGAGAAGCATTTCTCAGTTACAAGGTCACGGAGAACGGCGTCTCCCCGCGGCTCCTGCCGGGCCTCACAAGCCGGTGCAGCGCCGGATACAGCTCTGAACAGCTCGTGGTCGGGGACAGTCACGAACATTCAGAAGACGGCCAGATAACGGAGGATCTATCCGTGAGAAAAGTGATGGTTGAAAAACGTTTGCGAAAGACGGAAGTGCTCAAGGAACGGATTGTGCCCCCCCAGCGCGGTGGAGACGATAACGCCGAGGTGCTCCTCGTGTGCTGGGGCTCGACAAAAGGCGCGGTGGCAGAGGCTGCCTCGGTGCTGTCCGGGAACGGCCGAAGCGCGGCATGGATGCATTTCCCTCAGGTCTGGCCGATGAATCCCGCGAAGATCAGGAAGCAGCTTGAAGCCGCAAAGAATGTTGTCTGCGTGGAGGAGAACGCGACCGGTCAATTCGCGCGTCTGCTCAGAAGAGAGACAGGGTTCCATATTGAAGATCGAGTCTTGAGGTATGACGGTCTGCCTGTCACTCCGGAGTGCATCGTTCGTGAATTGGCCGAGAACGGAAAAGGATGATTCGTCATGACATCCATTGAGGATTATGGATCGTTCAAAACAGCCTGGTGTCCCGGCTGCGGAAACTTTGCCATCTTGAAGACCGTAAAAAAGGCTCTTGTGGCCTTGGATCTCAGGCCCCACCAGGTGCTTTTCGTGGCCGGCATAGGCCAAGCAGCAAAGGCGCCTCACTATCTCAAAGCGAACCTGTTTAACGGGCTGCATGGCCGAGCCCTGCCGGTGGCTACCGGCGCACGCCTTGCCAATCCTGAGCTGAAGATTATCGTGCAGAGCGGCGACGGCTGCACCTACGGAGAAGGCGGCAATCATCTGCTTGCCGCGATCCGCCGGAATGTGGACGTGACGCTTCTCGTCCATAACAATCACGTGTACGCATTGACCAAAGGGCAGGCCAGCCCCACCTCGACCCGGGATGACGGCTTCGTCAAGAAGGCTCAGCCTGAAGGAGCATTCTCAGGCCATTTCAACCCGGTCGAGGCGGCCATCGCGCTCGGAGCCGGCTTCGTGGCGAGGGGATTCACCGGAGAAGTGGATCACCTTTCCGAGCTTATACAAAAAGCGGTCGCGTATTCAGGTTTCGCGCTCGTGGATATTCTTCAGCCGTGCGTGTCGTTCAACGAGGTGGACATATTTCAATGGTACAAGGAACGGTGCTACCTCATATCCTCCGAGCACGATGTGACGGATCGCGCGGCGGCCCTGGAGCTTGCCGGCCAGTGGGGCGAGCGCATCCCTCTCGGCATATTCCGTCGAATTGAACGCCCGTCGTTTGAAGACCGTTTTCATTGTCTCAATAACGGCCCATTGGCCCTTCAAACAGTGGAAAAATTGAAGCTCGAGGGAATTATGAAATTGTATGAATAGACCGTTTTCCTGAAAACAGAAAAGGAGGTTCGCGTTATGGAAGTAAAGAAGGAAGAAAATCCGGGAGTGAGCAGCAGGAATTCGAACGTCGCAACGGTGTCTTCAGATGATTGCGAATCGTGTCTGTCCAATGAGATTCTCACCCATGACGAAGAAGGGATACTCTCCGAGTTGAGAGAAATAAAGGAGGCGGTCCGCCCTCTCGCGAAGCGGCTCAAGGTGCTCGAGGGCCGGATCAAAGATCCTTCCCGCGTTGTGAGCGATTCCGCACTTAATGAGGAGGCCAAACTCGAAGAGCAGATGACTCAGCTACGACACGAATGGGACCAATGGGAGACAAAACTGGACGAAGCCATCGAGCAGAAATTGATATGCCTCGGCCATCACCAACCCCGTACGTGAGGCCGTCACCTTCTCACCGCACCCCTGGTTTCCGCAACCGGAAACCACGGGTTTGGGGATGAATCCGCCTCCGCATTGATGTGGGAATGGTGACGATTGAGCGCCCGGAACGCCTCGCACAGGCCGTTCCGAGCACTCAGCGCCTCCCACATGGTCGACCTCAAAAGGGCATCCGGTGTCCCTGCTCTCGGAGACAACCGACGATGTCCTTTCTTTACCATTTCCGGAACACGCCGCCGATTCCTACATCAGCTTGATGTATAAAGAATTTTCCCAGAGGCCGTGAATGTTGCATAATGCGGTGGCGATAAGGTCTCCAGACTTGGCGACTTTCATCGTGGCCACCACCGAATGACTGGTATGGACCGGTCCCGTATTGGGACCCTCCACAGATTCTCCGTGGGCCGTAAACTCAAAATTCGCAACCTGATAGGCGAACTTCTCTCCCTCCGGCTTAAAGAAAAGACTGAAGGCTGATTTGTCGGACATTTGCAGGGTGGTAGTATTAATTTCGGGAAACATTTAAGTAAAATGGTTGGCCTTGGCAGCCGCTTTG
>JARRRG010000399.1:0-3579 GCA_037380965.1 Deltaproteobacteria bacterium | reverse complement strand
GCCGGTTCAGATCGAAGAGATTCCCGAGGACGGCACGGTGGAGGTACTACGTGGTGAATGTCTCGACTCCCTTATGCGGGCCTTCCACCAGCTCGAGACGCTCCTTGTCCGGTGTGAAGCAACCGGGACATCCCAGACGTTTCACGTTGAAGCTGCGGTACACTTCCGGACCGTAGAGCTCGGTGACCTCTTCCGGCGAGCACGCCTGGCTGAAGTTCCTGCAGGAAAGCATCTGCTGAATATAGTTGTTCCAATTCTCCATGATTCCCAGTTCGAGTACGCGGCGATGGTTCTTGAACCTCTTGAGTCGCTCACGCATTTCGTTCACCAATGATTTGAGACTCTGGGGATCATGTACCGTCGGACGGCCCTGGCCGGCCGCGACAAGGGCCTTGACGTTCTTTGAGCCCATGACGGCCCCGAGTCCTCCGCGGCCGATGGTGGATGCCTTGTCTACCAGCGCGAGAGAAAACGCGACCTTATTTTCCCCTGCAGCGCCGATAGCGATCACACTGCCTCGGGACCATTCCGGCATTTTGTTCAGCGCGTCTGTCGTGTCAAAGATGTCAAGGCCCCACAAATCGGAGGCATCAACGAGCGAGCACCCGCCGGGGACCACGGCAACCACGACGGGTTTCTTTGAACGACCGGTGATGATGAGGTGGTCGAATCCCGCGCCTTTGAGATTACGGGCAAAACGCATCGATCCCACGGACTCGGAGATGGTGGCATTGAGAGGAAAGCGCGTGGTCGCGACTGTCTTGGCAACCCCGGGGATTCCCGCGCCCACCAACGGCCCGGCTCCGATGATGATCGGGTTGCCGGGTGATAGGGGATCGGTACCGGTTTCATAGGTTTGTTGCATTAACCAGGCGTTCATGCCGAGGCCGCCAATATAGGCGCGAGCGACATCAAGATCGAGCTGTCTCTCCACAACCTCCTCTGAACTGAGGTCCACGTGGAGGATTTTTCCCCGGTAACCGTTCGGTTCCATCTCTTCTCTGCTTTCTACAGGCTCCTGCCGATGAGCTGGGTCAACAGCTCATTGGGACCCAGGAAGATCTGAACAATCTTGGCGTCCCGCATGTACTTCTCAACAGGATATTCCTTTGAATAGCCGTACGAGCCCATGACTTGCACGCATTGGGTGGTTACCTCCATGGCCATGTTGGTGGCGAACACCTTTGCCATGTCGGAGAAACGGGCTCGGTCCGGATTCCGATTGATGTTTGCCCAAGCCGACCGGTAGACCAGCAGGCGGGCCGCGTCGATATTTGTAGCCATTTTCGCGAACATGTCAGCAATCAGGCTGTGCTCGATCAGAGGTTTCCCGCCCACCACCCGTTCTTTGCAATAGCCGAGGGCATACTCGAACGCGCCGCGGGCGATTCCCACGGAGATCATCCCACCGCCGATCCGGTTATAGATCAGGGTCCGTTGGAGAATCTTGCTGCCGTCTCCGATGCTTCCGAGCAGATTTGCCCGTGGCACTCGGACATTCTCGAAGACGACCTCGGAGTTGCGATCCGCGTGCATTCCCATTTTAGGCTCCGGCTTGCCAAAGGAGAGACCGTCACGGTCCTTCTCTACCACCACGAGGCAGGAGCCTTGTTCGCCGAGGGCAGAGTCCACGGTGCCGACCACGACATAGAGATAAGCGATCCCCGCATTACTCGGCCACGCCTTGAGCCCGTTTATTACGAGATCCTCACCATCCTCCGTGACCACGGTACGGCATGTGCGAAGTTCCATGCGGGGATCCTCGATATCTGCGCCTGATCGCGGCTCGGTCATGCATATCGCGCCGAGATTCGCCTCGGTTCGGGATGCCAAAGGTTTCAAGAATCGTTCGCGCTGCTCGGGGTTGGCAGCAATGATGATGGGCGTCATGGCAAACCAGGTGTCCCCGATCGCTGTGGCTACACCGCCATCCACCGCGGCGAGCTCTTCGAGAATGACCATGATGTCCATGTTGTTCCCATTGGAGCCCCCGTACTTCTCTTCGATGGGGAAGCCGAGCAGCCCCATTTTGGCTGCCTCCAGGAAGATTTTATCCACATATTGCCCTTCCGCGTAGTCTGCCTCGAACCGGTCGCGAACCGGAAGAATTTCGTTCTGCGCAAACTTCGCGGCCGAATCCCTTATAATCCGCCTCTTTTCCGACAGCTCGAAACTAAGCACGATGATTCCCTCCCCGAGAAGTTTCCCTGCGGTGGTCTCGACTGACGAGCTCACCGTCCCTGTGAACGAAGTCTCATGTCTCCACCGACGCTACGCAACAACATGCAGGTCTCATGCTCTCGGAGCACGGAACCGGCCTCATTTTACCCGCGGTGATATCGAGAAATCGCCGCACCACGGCTCTTACTGTTCCCTGGCAGGTGACAAGCCGCATCCCTGCTCGACAGATCGCGTTGTCGCCAAATGGTAAGCATACGTTGCCATGAGCTTTCCCGTCAATGCCAATTTTGGACTGTACCGCTCATTCTAAAACCCGTCGGGGCAGGCTTCGACCGCACATTCGGTGCGCATTGGCTCGTGGAGCGTCATGATTCATGCTCAGCCGCGACACGCGGATCACCGCTTCTGCAACGCACGAAACGGGGCTCATTCGAATCACGCGGGAAGGACCCTGAAACATACTAGGAGGAGGGACAGTCCGGGTCTTTGCACTCTTTTCCTCATACCATGATTGTTGAGGATCGATCCGTAGCTTGAGGAGAATAACCGCCTCGTACCCGTCTCTTCAGGCGGATTGATCCGGTATGCTCGCAACTTCTCGTTGACCCGACGGACTCCCTCCTGTAACGTGCCGCGATCGGGGAACAAACTGAGCCCGCGGGATCATGTGCGAGGTGGGGGCCCAGCCGCGGTCTCTCATTTCTTTCAGTTGAGCAAAGATCAGCGGGATTGAGCGGAATGGTCGATCCCCGGCGCGGGCGTTATCGCTGCGGCTCCTGCGAGAGCAAGTGGCCGGTTCGGCATGGGCTCCATTTTCTCTCGCGGCGTCCGGGTACCGAGCAGTCCCTGCAACTCGAGAAACCCTTCGTTGAGGAAGCGGGTTTGTGACCGGCCCGCGGCACACTCATTTCGATCCGCAGAAAGGACAATCCCATGGATGTCTTTACGGCTATCAAGGAACGGCGAAGCTGCCGCAGCTATCTGCCGGAGCCCATCGACGAGGAGACGATGGAAAAGTTGCTGGAAGCCGCCATATGGGCGCCATCACCGGCAAACAATCAGCCCTGGGAATTCATTGTAGTCACGAACGAAGAGATCAAGTCCAAAATCTTCGATGAGGCTGAATCTCGCCGCAAGATTTTGTTCGAAAAAAGTGGCTGGAAGTGGGTGAACCGCTATAGCGTCGGCTTCCTCAAGGAAGCTCCTGTAATCATAGGCGTCGTTGGCGATCGAAAGAAAACCGGTGCGGACATGTTCCTTGCCGGAGGAGGGACGGCCTATCAGCATGCGTGCGCCGCGGCAATCCAGAATATGAATCTGGCGGCACACGCCCTTGGTCTGGGGACCTTGTGGTTCACGCTCTATGACAAGGATGTGGTACGGGAGATTCTCGGAATC
>JARRRG010000398.1:0-3584 GCA_037380965.1 Deltaproteobacteria bacterium | reverse complement strand
CCTTTTCATGCCCGGCGGTATCCTCGGGCTGATCCAGGAGAAGATCGGCGCGTCCCGCGGCGGGAGCACCGAGGCCGGGACAACCGAAACCACCGGCGCGGAGAGTTCGTGACATGGCCCGAGAACTCATACTGAAGGTAGAGAACCTGAACAAATCTTTTGGCGGCCTGAAAGCTACTACGCAGGTCCACTATGAGATGATGGGCGGCGAGCTTTCCGCGATCATCGGTCCCAATGGGGCAGGGAAGAGCACCTTCTTCAATCTCTTGACCGGATACCACAAGGTAGACTCCGGGAAGGTGGTCTTCAAAGGGATCAATATCACCAATTGGGCCCCTCACAAGATTGTGCGCCTCGGCATCGCGCGCGCGTTTCAGGTGAGCAACATCTATCCCAGAATGACCACCTATGAGAATGTGAGGCAGGCGATTCTGGCGCAGCGAAAAATGACGCTCAAATTTTTCACGCCCGCGGACCGGCTGGTCAGGGCGGATACCTCGGAGCTGTTGGAGGTCTCGGGTCTTTCCCGGCATGCCAAGGCGGTTGCCGGAAACCTCTCTCAGGGTGACAAGAAGCGGTTAGAGCTTGCCATCGCGTTGGGAAGCAAGCCCGATTTGCTCTTTCTTGACGAGCCGACCGCGGGAATGTCCGGTGAGGAGACCCATCATACCATGGAGCTCGTGGCACGATTGAACCGGGAAATGGGTCTCACGATCCTCTTTACCGAGCATGACATGTCCGTAGTCTTCGGGTACGCTCGTCGCCTCACCGTCTTGCACGCGGGGACTCTCGTCGCGGACGGCACACCCGAGGAGGTGCGAGCCAACGAAGAGGCGCAGAGAGTCTATTTAGGTGAGGGAGCATGATACTGGAAGTGAAAGGCCTCAATGCCTATTACGGGACGAGCCACATCCTCTTTGACGTCTCTCTTGCGGTGGACGCGGGAGAAACGGTTTGTCTGCTGGGTCGGAACGGCGCGGGCAAGACCACGACCATACGGGGAATCATGGGGCTTACCCGGGCCCGGTCCGGAAGCATTCTCTTCAAAGGGGAGGACATGCGCGGGAGACCCCCCTATTACATCGCGCAAAAAGGCATGGGGTACGTGCCGGACAATCGCTTGATCTTCCCCGACCTCACGGTTCGCGAAAATCTCGAGCTTGCCGTCAAGGTTCCCAAAGACCTGGACGGCGAACCGTGGACGGTCGAACGAATCTACGAGCTGTTTCCTTCCCTCCTCCGGCTCGACAAGAACCTCGGAGGCTTCCTCAGCGGCGGTGAGCAACAGATGCTCACGGTGGGCAGGACCCTCATGGGCAACCCTGACCTGCTGCTGCTCAACGAGCCCGTCGAGGGCCTGGCCCCCATGGTCGTGAAGGACCTCGGCGATCAGATCCTGAAGTTGAAGGGAATGGGGCAAACCATTCTCTTTTCGGAGCAGAATATCGGTTTCGCTGTCATGGTGGCGGAACGTGCCTATGTGATAGACAATGGCAGAATCCGGTACCAGGGGAGTATCGACGAACTGAGTGGCAACGAGGAGATCAAGAGAAAATACCTCATGATCTGAGGCTGATAGCGTCCCAGGGCAAACCTCCTTCAACGTGCGAGGCGGTTTGTTGCCGTTCCATCTCTCTTCGGACGGCAGACACCCTCGCGGCAACCACCACCGCATTGGACCGCGACAGTGAGACCAAAACGAGGAATGTCGACCGACCGGCCGGAGGATGACGCTCTTCCCTCTCCTTGCTGCACCCGGGAACTCCCAAGCTGCCTGTTTTCATAGGGATCAACCAACCGAGCGAACCGAGCTCTGTATCACTTTGACTGGAGGGCTTCATGATTAGTCCGCGGGTGGATCTTCAAGGCCGAAACGCACTGGTTACCGGAGGGGCTCGAGGGATTGGCGCAGCCACCGCATTGGTGTTGGCCCGGGATGGGGCCAATGTGGCTGTGGCCGACCTCGGCTCCACGGAGCAGACTGTCCGGGAAATCGAATCGCTGGGGCGACGAGCCCTGGGCCTGAGTGTCGATGTCTCTCGCGCCGAGGATGTGAAAAGGATGGCTGATGACGCTGTGAACGCTTTCGGTCACATCGACATACTCGTAAACAACGCGGGAATTGTGCACCGAGAGTCCCTCATGGACACCACCGAAGAGATCTGGGACCGCGTTCTGTCCATCGATCTCAAGGGGACGTTCTTGTGCATCCAGGCCCTCTATCCCCACATGAAAGAGCGCGGGTACGGTAAGATAGTAAATATCGGCTCCATTTCAGGAATCATCGGAGGCGCGGTTTCCAGGGCGGACGACACGCCCGACAAGGTCAAGGGCCGGTCAGGCCCGGCGTACGCCGCGGCGAAGGGCGGGGTTATCGTGCTGACCCGATGGATTGCCAAGGATGTCGCCAAAGACGGGATTTACGTGAACTGTATCGCGCCGGGCGCATGTGAAACCGATATGACGCGCGGGTACGATTACGGTGTCACCGCGCTCCCCATTGCGAGAATAGGGAGCCCCTTTGAAATGGCGGAGGCCATAGCGTTTCTCGCCTCGCCCGCGTCGGATTACATCACCGGGCAGGTGCTCAACGTCGACGGCGGCTGGGTCATGGCGTAATACGATCGATAGAGAGGAATCGTCGGCATGAATATCGGATCGCTGTTAACGAAATCCGCGAGAACGTTTCCGGAGAATCTCGGCATCGCACACGGTTCGACAAGGCTCACGTACGCGGACTTTAACGCTCGTGCGAACCGGCTGGCCAATGCCTTGGCCGCACTGGGAGTAGGGCAGGGTGACAATGTCTCGCTGCTCCAGTACAACTATCCCCAGATGCTGGAATCGATGTTCGCATGCTTTAAGGCCGGCTGCGGAGCGGTGCCGATCAATTTTCGACTCCATCCGAATGAGTACGCATTCATCATCGATCACTCCGAGTCGAAAGCCGTGATCATCTCCCCGGAGTTCAAAGAAGGGATCCGGGGGATCCGCGATCGCATCCCGCGTGCAACCCACCTCATCACGCTCTCCGACGCGGAAGGTAAGCTGCTCGATTACGAAACGCTCCTGGCAGCACAATCGGATTCCTGGGTGGACGTGGAGGTCCGGCCGGATGACGTGGCATGGATCTTCTATACCTCGGGCACGACCGGCCTGCCCAAGGGAGCCATGCTGACTCACCGTAATCTCGTCGCGATGACGATGAATTTCTATGCAGACATGTGCCCCGGTATGGGGCCGACCGACGCGATCCTTCACGCCGCGCCGCTCTCTCACGGGAGCGGATGCTACGCGTTGCCCAATGTGGGCAAGGCCGCGGCCAACATCATCCTCGAGTCCAAGGCTTTTGATGCGGAGCTCATCTTCAAGACGATCGAGCAGTACCAGGTGACCAACATGTTCGCCGCGCCGACCATGGTGAAGCTCATGGTGGACAGCCCCGCGGCCGACAAATACGACCACAGCTCTCTCAGGGCATTATCCTATGGCGGCGGGCCCATGCTCGTGGAGGACGCGAAAGAGGCGATCGCAAAGCTGGGGCCCTGTCTTGTCCAGCTCTACGGTCAGGCGGAATCTCCCAT
>JARRRG010000397.1:0-4362 GCA_037380965.1 Deltaproteobacteria bacterium | reverse complement strand
TGCTGCTCACCGAACTGCTTACTCTGCCTCCCGCTGCCTCGACAATCTTTTTCGCGTCGGCACGTGCGAGGGAAATCGCGCCCGTAAAGACCACGGTTTTGCCTGCAAAGGGTGTCTCCTCGTCTTCGCTGGGTCTTTCGAGCGGAATCGGTTTTACGCCTGCCTCGAGGAGTCGACGAATCATGTCGGTGTTCTTGGGCTCGTCAAAGAAGTCTCTGACGCTTCGAGCCACCTCGGGTCCGATACCGACAACGCGCTGCATTCGCTCCGCTGTCTGCCTGGAAAGTGTTTCGGTGTCACCGAATTCCTGAACGAGCAGGCGAGCCACGTGTTCTCCCACAAGCGGAATGCCGAGGCTGAAAAGGAATCGGTCGCCCGGTACCGTTTTCGATCGCTCTATGGCCTCGACGAGGTTGGACGCGGATTTTTCTCCCATGCGGTCCAGATCGGCAAGGGTCTTTACCTCGAGGTGATAGAGGTCCGCGGGATTGGTGACAAGTCCCTTGTCTACCAGTTGATCCACCAGCTTAGTCCCCAATCCTTCGATGTCCATCGCGCCGCGTGACGCGAAATGAAGAACGGTCTCTTTCAGACGTGCCGGACACGAAGAATTCATGCAACGCTTGGCCGCCTGTCCTTCGAGCCTCACCGCATGGGATCCGCAAACCGGACAGGTGTCCGGTATGGTGTACTGCTTGCTATCTTGGGGCCTCAGCTCCTTCATCACCTCGACGACCTCGGGGATCACGTAGCCGGCCCGTTGTAACACGAAGAGAGGCCCGACTGACCTGGACACCTCCCACGTTCACCGGGTCCATTACCGCCACGGGCGTCAAGGTCCCGGTTCTGCCAACGCCGACAGTGATCTCCCTGATTCTGGTCGTTGCCTGAATCGCCTCGAATTTGAATGCCACCGCCCACCGGGGAGAGCGCGTCTTTTCCCCGAGCGCAGCCTGCGCTTCCAACGAATTCACCTTGACAACCGCGCCATCGATCTCGTACGGGAGGCGATCTCTGATTTCTTTCAAGGTGCGGTAGTGGTCGAGCGCCTCCGAGATGTTCCGGCAAAGCCGGCTGTTCTCCGAGTTCACCGGTATGCCGAGATCTGCCATCCCCTGAAGGGTTTCCCAATGCGATTCAGGGAGGGTGCCCTCAACTCTGCCGAGGGCATAGGCAAAGAATTTGAGGGGCCTGGCGGCAGTGACCTTCGGGTCGAGCTGGCGAATGGAGCCCGCGGAAGCATTGCGAGGGTTTGCGAACGCGGAGAGTCCGGCCTCGTCCCGGGATCGATTCAACCGGTCAAAATCCGCGCGGTTCATGAAGATCTCACCCCTCACATCAATCAGTGAGACCGCGGAAAAGACTCCCCTGCCGGCGAGCCTCAGGGGAATAGCCCTGATCGTCCGCACGTTGGTGGTCACGTCCTCTCCCGTGTACCCGTCCCCCCGCGTGGAGCCGGACACGAGAAGGCCGTTTTGGTACACCAATGATACGGCCACTCCATCGAGCTTGGGCTCCACAACGTACGGCACATCCCCCTGAACCTCCAGACCCCTCTTGACGCGCGAGTCAAACTCGAAAAGCTCGCCTTCGTCGAAAGCATTCGATAGGGAGAGCATGGGAACGGCATGCTTCAACTGCCGGAACTTCTCAAGGGGCTCGCCGCCAACTCTCGGGGTGGGTGAATCCGGGGTGTTGAGATCGGGGTATGCGTCTTCGAGCTCCTCCAATTTGCGAAAGAGTCTGTCGTACTCGACATCAGCGATCTCAGGACTGTCGAGCACGTAGTACTGGAAATCATGGTGCCTGATCTGCCGGCGGAGATCTTCTACTTGGCTGATGACCTCTGGAGGAATGTCGCTGTCAGTGTGTCGTGGAGGCTTCATTTCCGGGCACCTTGTCACACGTAACATTCGCTTCCCGCGTGCGCGGGGCCGGGGCCGCGTGCAAAGATGAACTGCCGCGTTTATCCCTTATACCGCCTTGCAAGTGTCCATTCAAGCCGCATGTATTGTCCGGTTATTCCCGGACGCATCGACCTTCTCGCCGGCTCTGTCGGAATTGCGCTCGTCGTGTCAGAGGTGATGGTGTGGCGGTTCCACGATGGGATGCCATCGAGGAGATGAGTGTCATGTGCAAAGCGGACTGGATCCAAGCCTTGCCTACGAGCCGTGAGGTCATCCGAGGGCAAGCACGGAGGAGTTCAGGCATGAGCCCTTCGTTGGTTCTTCGACCCACGCGTCCAAGCGGGCACTGCGCGTCTCAATTCTCGCTGACAAGGTGTTTTCGAGAACGAGTGAGATCGATCGCACCGGGGCCAGCGACGTGTTCGCGGCCGCGATGAGGAAGGTGACCGAGAGTCAGTCCAGGTGACAGCGGCTCAAAGACAGAAGAGACGGCTCCTGTTCTGCCGTCTCTTCTTGCAATCAACGACCCCACGGGACTTGGGGGCCCGGGGAGCCCTGTCCTTCAGGGGTGGAAATCAGGTGATGATTACTTCGAACCCGACCCTTTCGGCTTCTTTGCCGGTGCCGCCGCGGCCTTTCCGAATTTGCCGCTGAAGTTCACCCGAATCATCTTCCCCTTCTCATCCTTGAATACAGCGTTTCCGTTCGTGATGCCAATGGGGAATGAGAAATCGGAAATGTTCTTCCACCATTTTGATACCAATGCACCGGCTGAGGTCTTCATCTCCTTGACGCGTTTGACGTTCATCGCGCCGACCATGAGGCTGATGATGGTGGGAAAGGCCTCATTGGTTGCGATCACCCGTAAATGATTGTGTTTGCCGCCAGGGATCCAGGAGTCCTCGTACGCGGTGACCGTGTTGACGTCAAAACCGTCAAAGGTAACCGTGAACGAAAGCTCGTCCAACATGATAGGCTTTTTGTTGGGGTTCGTGATGTCGAAGATGTAGGCTGTGTTCAGGGTGCTGCTGTACCCGTACGTCTTGACCTTGTCGACTTTCTTTTTCGGATTCTCTTTGCTGGGCTCGGCTATTTTGGGTTTGACGTAGAAGGGTTGAATACTGGCCACTTCAACCCTCTCCAGTTTAATGACCGGCGGCTTCAGTGCGAGGGCCGGTAAAGCGGCTAACCCGGACGCGATCAACACGACCGTTACTACCAATAGTGCCTTCTTCATCTTCCTCTCCTTAACCCGATGGCCCGTTCTATGCCAGCCATCGCTTACGGCGTTTATAATGCTTCACGTCTCGAAAGCTTTTCCTTCCTCCCACGTCGGTGAGGCCCAGGTAGAAGTCCCTGATATCAGGATTTTCCCTAAGCTTCTCGGACGTATCGTCCATTACGATGCGGCCGTTTTCCATCACGTATGCATGTGGAGCGACCGTCAACGCGAGCTTCACATTCTGTTCCACAAGGAGAATGGGTATTTTTTCCTCCCGGTTGAGCCGCAGAATAATCTCGAAGATCTCTTTGATCAGCAGAGGCGCGAGGCCCATGGATGGTTCATCCAGGAGCATCAGCTTCGGCAGCGCCATCATGGCCCGACCGATGACGCACATCTGTTGCTCGCCGCCACTGACGAAGCCGGCAATCACGTTTCGGCGCTCTTTGAGTCTGGGAAAGTAGTGGTAGACCATGTCCAGCCGCTCTTTGAGCCCCGTCGGCCGGAGATGCGCGCCAACCACGAGGTTCTCTTCAACCGCGAGGTGCTCAAAGACTCGTCTTCCCTCGATGATCTGGAAGATCCCCCTCTTTGAGATCTCCTCCGCTTCCATCTTATGGATACGCTCCCCCATGAACTCAATACTGCCGTCGGTAACCTCTCCGTCCTCGTGCTTGAGAAGGCCGGAGACAGCCTTGAGGGTTGTGCTCTTTCCCGCTCCATTCGCGCCGAGTAGTGCTACGATCCCCCCCGCGGGCACTCCAATGGAAACACCTTTGAGCACAAGGATGACCTCGTGGTACCGAACCTCGATATTGTTGATCTTCAAGATCGCGTTATCCTCGGCCACAACCTTCTCCTTTTGCGCTTCACTAATCCCGGGATGAATGGACGTTCCCATGGGGCGAACCATGTCGCCCCATGAGAGCAGTTCCTACCAACCCAGCCAGCTCAGCCACTGGTCAGGGAATTTCTTCTTCATGTCTATCTTTTCGAGCAACTGGATCTTGCCGTTCTTGATCCAGTAAATCATGGCCACACTGCTGGGCCTGTGATCCGTGGCCGTGAAGGTGACCGGCGGCCGACCCAGAGCGCCTTTTATGCCAAAGGGCTGCCAATCTCTGAACGTCTCGAATGCCGCTTTGATGTCGGGTCCGGCGAACCGTTGGGAGATGGATTCCTTGCCGTCGGCAATGGTAAGGGCGTCCCTGATCATCCCGAACTTCACCCAGG
>JARRRG010000396.1:0-3596 GCA_037380965.1 Deltaproteobacteria bacterium | reverse complement strand
AACTTTCTATAATTTCAACACATTCTTGGAACGACAGCCGCACTCGATCTGATGGCACACCTCTTGCTTCGTCATCAAGCAACATGCTCATTGGGCCGCGGAGTTGCCGAATGGGAATCAACTCCCCATGGCATGGTGTCTGAAGCGCGTGACACCGCGCTTGTGAAGAGGTGCGGGGTTTCAGGAAAACAGTTTCGAACTGCTTTCCAAGAGCTCCTGATGACCGTCAATTCAGAGACACAGGTTACCGATGGGAGAGAGGAGTTGTTGGTTAGGGTTTCCTGGTTCAGTTGCAGGATAAAGGGTCGCGGACCGACGAACTAGTTCTCAAAGAGCGTTTGTCCAATGTATGTCGGAGCGGCACATCACGAGCAGAGGAAGTGACTATGAGAGACGAACCCAGACACAATGCCGAGAAATTATGTCAGGCGATATTTGACCAACGCGCTGTCGGTGTTGCTCAGCTCGTGTCTCGAACGGGAGAGTTGTTGAGAATAAACAAAAAATACTGCGATATTCTGGGATACACGCGGAGAGAAATGGAACAATCAACTTTCCGACCGCTTACGCATCCGGAGGATTTCGAAGTCTACACGGAGAACATGCATCTGCTCCTCGAGGGGAAGATTCGTGAATTCTCCCAGGAGAAACGATACTATCGCAAAGACGGGTCAGTGGCCTGGGTGAACCTGACGGTATCTCCCCTGTGGGAAACGGGAGAAGAGCCGTCCTGCCACATTGAGGTGGCACAAGATATTACCGAAATGAAGAGGACCGAGGAGGCCCTCGAAAGGGCGCACGACCGGCCTGATAAACGTATGGGCGAACGCGAGGGGGATCTCGCGGGAAGAGAGAAATCCGAGGAAGCGCTGAGAACCAGAGAGAGGCTCCTGACACGTGCGCTCGCACTCATGCGGGTAAGTATGTGGGTGTGGGATATTGAGCGAGATGAGTGTCACATTTCCGACGAGATCTTGAATTTTCATTGCATGGGCAATCCGGCACCCACAATGGAGCAGATGTTCTCCTTGGTTCCTGAGGAGGACCGTCTCGTTTTGGAGAATGCATTTCAGCGGGCACTGGATGGTACGAAGCCCTACCATGTGGAACATCGTGTCATTCGGCCTGACAATGGAGAGATCTGCTGGGTGCGTTCATGCGCGGAGGTCATGAGAGACGAATCAGGCAAGCCGGTCAGGATGGAGGGGGCACTACAAGAGATTACAGAGCGCAAGCTGGCCGAAACAGAGCTGGTCAAGAGTGAGGAGCGCCTGAGACTGGCAATGGCTGCTACAACTGATGGAGTTTGGGATTGGAACATCACCACCGACGAGGTGTACAAAAGCCCCTCTTTCTATACGATGCTTGGATATGAGCCGAATGAATTGCCGTTGCGACATGAAGGATGGGTGTCTCGCATTCATGCGGACGATCTGCCACGGGTGAAGGCAGTGATCAAAGAATGCATGGTCGGTGTCCGTGAGCGATTTGAAATCGAGTTCAGGATGCTTCACAAGACCTCGAAGACGATATGGATTCTCTCGCGAGGGGAAGTAGTGGAGCATGATCGCGACGGAAAACCGGTGCGCATGGTGGGAACTCATACCGATATGACCTTTCGCAAAGAGACGGAAGAGGAACTGCGAGCGAGCAAAGAGCGGTACAGGGCGGTCATTGATAACGCGGGGGTGGGAATCGACGTGCTCGACCGAGATGGGAGAATTCTCCAGGTCAATCAAGCCCTGTCAGATATGCTCGGTTACAATGAGAAAGAGCTTGGCCAACTCAGCTTCACGGACATCACACACCCTGACGACAGAGAAATATCGCAACGCAAACTGGAAGCCCTCTCTCGAGGAGAGATCGATTCGTACAGACTTGAGAAGCGGTACATCAAGAATGACGGGAGCATCCTCTGGGGTGACCTTTCGACTGCGGTTATTCGAGACTCGGATGGAGAGCATATCGCGACCGTCGGCATCATTGCCGATGTCACGGAGCGCAAGAAGGCGGAAGAAGCGCTGAGGGAGAGCGAAGCACGCGTTCGAATGAAACTTGATTCAATCATCTCGCCGGATGGCGACATCGGGATCCTGGAACTTGCCGATGTCATTGATGTTGATGCGATCCAGGCCATTATGGATGATTTCTACAGCCTCACCAACATCGGTGTTGGCATCGTCGATCTGAAAGGTCACGTGTTTGTTTCAACAGGTTGGCAGGATATATGTACCCGGTTTCACCGTGTTCATCCCGAGTCCATGGAAAACTGCAGAGAAAGTGACATCCAGCTCTCGTCCGGGGTCGACCAGGGATCCTTCAAGCTGTACCGCTGCAAAAACAACATGTGGGATATTGCGACCCCCCTCATCATTGGCGGAAAACATCTCGGCAATCTTTTCCTGGGGCAGTTCCTTTTCGAAGATGAATCCCCTGACTATGATGTATTTCGCGCTCAGGCACGGAAATACGGCTTCGATGAAGAGGAATACCTTGCGGCCCTCGAGCGTGTCCCCCGCTGGAGCAGGGAAACGGTTGACACCGTAATGAGATTCTATACAAAAATGACTGATCTCCTGTCCGTTTTGAGCTACAGCAATATTAAGTTGTCGCGGACTCTTGCCGAGCGAGACCGGTTGGTTGCTTCCGTACAAGAGGGCGAGGCCAAGTATCGACGACTGTTTGCAAATTCACCGGTCGGCATCATATCGATAGATACAGGCGGAACGATTCTGGAAATCAACCCGAAGCTCATTGACATTCTAGGAGCGCCGTCAGTCGAGGCAACCAAGGCCACCAACATGTTTCGTTTTGCCCCGCTGAGGGAGTACGGCTTTTCGCATGCCTTCGAGAAATGTATCGCCACTGGTGAATCGTTCAGTGTGGAGGCACCGTACAAGAGTAGGTGGGGCAAACCAACCCATCTCCGAGTGCTTCTCACTCCAATTATTGATGAAGAGAGCCTCGTCCAAGGCTGCCAGGCCGTGGTCGAAGACGTTACCGACCGCAAACGAGCGGAACAGGCGCTGAGGGAAAGTGAGGAGAGATCACGTCTTGTGACGAACACTATCCAGGATGTGTTCTGGATGAGTACTCCGGGAATTGAGAAGATGATCTATGTAAGCCCAGGGTACGAGAAAATATGGGGAAGGTCCCGAGCAAGCCTCTACGAGTCGCCCAAATCTTTTTTGGAGGCCGTCCTTCCAGAGGATCGTAGGCGACTGCAAAATGGGCTACATGATCATGCTGAAGGAAGGTGGAACTACGAATATCGCATTATCAGACCTGATGGGACCGTCCGTTGGATTTCCGATCAAGGGTACCCGATCCACGACGAACGTGGTCAAGTTCGACTGATGACCGGAGTCGCGAGGGACATCACCGAAAGTAAGGCGGCTGAGGAAGAGTTACAGAGAAACCTGAACACTCTGAAGCAAGCCGAGGCTATGGCGAACCTGGGCTATTTCGAGCGAAACTGGCAAACGGGAGAAGGCTACTGGTCCGAGGGGTTCTATCGGATCTTGGGCAGAGAGTCCGGAGCCGCAATTTCCGATGATGATTTTATGGCGTACATTCACAACGACGATCGGGACAAA
>JARRRG010000395.1:0-3596 GCA_037380965.1 Deltaproteobacteria bacterium | reverse complement strand
TTTACAACTTCCAAATTCAGGTTGTTGTCTGAAGCCCATTTCAAGAGTTCAGCAACAGTGACCAAAGCCTTTGACCATGCTGTGGCATCAGTACATTGGGAGCCGACGTGAAAGGTTATGCCGTACGGATTGAGTCTCTTCTTTTTCGCATAGGCAAGTAACCGCTCTGCCTCGGGACGAGAAACTCCGAATCTCATGGACAAAGGCCATTCGGAGCCTGAGTTGTCAACAGAGATCCTTAGCGCCACGTTACTTCTCGGAGCCAAATCCGCTAGCTTGTCAATCTCATTTTGTGAGTCATAGGCGAAGTAGTTGACCCCATATTCATGACATCGCTCGATGAACGAAGGCACTTTCATAGTGTTGCCGACCACAATTCGGTCTGGGCCGACTCCGAGGGATACCACAGCTCGAAGCTCTTTCGTAGAGGACACCTCAAAGCCCGATCCCAAATCTCGAATATTTCTGAGCACCACCTTATGCGAGTTGGCCTTTACCGAGTAAAATACACGAACTCCGTCGATCATACCGCAGAATTCCAGGAATTTTTGCGAGATCACCGAATTGTCCACGATCATTGCCGGAGTCTCAAGCTCATGGACATCGTAATGTTGTTTAACCTTTTCGATGGTCAGCACTAAAACACCTCCGTCATGGCTTCAGCAGTCACGTCTTCAGAATTGTCCGCGACTGTCCCATAGTGACACGCATTGAGAACTGCCGCTAGGTCAAGGAGGCCAACGCATTTCTCAGCGACGCTGGGTTCCCCTGAACGCGGTCGAACCTTCTGAACAGTTTTGCTCTCCTGTGGTCAACCGTGGGGAAGAAGCGGTTGAGGGTAGTTTTTCCTCGTGTTGCCTTCCACACGCACTCGGCAGCATTCAGGTCCGGAGAATAGGGAGGACCGAAGTGCAACTCAGTCCTGCCTGAATTCTTCTCGACCCTTTGCATGACTTCCGACCCCTTATGGCAATCCCCGTTGTCGTCAAGAAGGTGAATCATCCGGCCCCAGAAAAGGCAAAAGAGCTGCTTGAGAAGGGCCAGGAAGCTGTCGGCGTTGAAGTTCACGGGGAAGCGAAAATGCGACTTGAGATTGGTTCCGACAGCCACTGGCACCATGAACTGCACACTTTTTCGCCAGGACAAGCTTTTGACCTCCTATCCCATCCTTCTCTTGGCCCAGAGCCGGCAAATGGGACCCGATTCCGGCAATACCGCCTCCTCTTCGTACTTCCACGCGCCACTTTCCTCAAGAACTTTTTTTGCTGGCGGACAATTGCTCCTGAAAACAGGCAGCCTATAGCTCCTCATGAGCTTGTGAGAGCTTCTGCCGGGTACACTGGACGGAGACCCCCCACTGATGAAGCACCCTCAGTACATAACAACTGTCCTTGAGAAGGAAGAGTCCCGAGCTCCACCGCAAGCGGTGCGGCCCGCACCCCCCATCCAGACCGTGTGCATCGGGACCGCCTTCGATGATCAGCACAGGCTCGGACTTCTGCTCGACATTCAACCGGGAAGGCTTTCCAGCTTACGGTCCGTTGACAAGAGCCCCAATCTCGTCACATCGAAACCCCTGAATCCACGACTCCAAACTCCTCAGCCGTACTTTAAGAGCGGTCGCCACCTCCCTCTAAAATCTCCACTCCCCTGGTCCCAGTACATCGCCGAGTTTCGGGCTCAAGACGTATTCCTTGTTGCCATGCGCCCTGTCCAAATCCAACTGCAGTGCCTCTCTTTCTTATTCGCTCACCCTGAATCCCCGAAAGCACATCGATTGGAGTAGCTCTATCACAAGACTGCCGCTGACGGCACCCTCTTTCATCCTCGAAATTCAGTACGAGCCACGACAAGTTATCGATCATCGGTCAATTTTCTCCTTGCTGGCTGATACCACTAGTGGGACGCTCGGGTCAATGGGGTTCGCCGCCCGCGCCTCTTTCTCCAGCTTCGCAAGGCCAGCATTGTCCGGTACGTACCGCCGAAACCAGCCCGGAAGGCCAGTCGAGACCGCAAATACTGAAACGCAATTCAATCCCTCCGACTGGACCGTGACCCTTACTGGTCGTGGTTCTCCACCCATTGGTGGATTAAGGGGAAAACCTCCAACTCCACCCGCTTTCCCACGAGAAGGTCGACGTGGCCATAGTCCTCGCTGCAACCTGAACCCTTACCCAGTATAATAGATTCACGCTCCACGGCATCCCCCGTCATAGCGTCTGCGGCCTTGACCGCGGCTTCAGGCGCGAACCCATCCCTTGATCCGCCCATGATGAGGAGCGGAACCCTGGAAGCCGGCAGGTTCGCAGTGTACGTTGTGCCGTCGCCAGGACCGAATACGCCGGTCTCCAGAAATCGGCCGAAATCCAACCACAATGTGCCCGATGTCACCAATTGGGCCCCAAGCGCGAGGAATTTGCTGATGGTTTGTGGATAGACATTCGGTGCATAGAAGAGTCCCCCAAAAAAATCGTGCAGCCGATGCGCAAAGGGAGTCACTAATCGATTAAGGAACGGCAGCGGGAAGATGGGGCAGTACCGTGCCACCCATCTGAGCCTCAGCAACAGGTGGAACGCGTTGTTATCCATGTGGGAAAAATCCGAGGGTGACCCGACTGTCACGGCTGACGCGATGAGGGGGTTCTCGTTTGCTGCCAGGTATGCCTGGACGAGTAAGCCTCCCATGCTGTGCCCCACCCAGTGGACGGCCGGAGCGCCGGTGAGTTCGATAACGCGGGTTATGATTGCGGGCACGTCCTCACGCAGGTGATCCTCGAAGTGCCACGTATAGGGAACGTCCGACCGGAAGACCTCCGGATGGTCGCTCTCGCCCGATCCTCTCAATTCAGCGACCCACACGTCCCAGCCGTGTCTCTTGAGAAATCTGGCCAATGAGGGAGCGCCCGGAAGATCAAAGGTGTACCGATTCGAGCTCAGACCGTGGCAGAGAATCACGGGATGTCGTTTGGCAAGACCCACGGGGCGATAACGGTGGATCGCGAGACGCCACCTATCTCGTGTCCGAAAGTAATGGGTGTCGTCCTGTGCTGTGGATGCAAAGTAGAACCAGTGCCAGAAATATGCCCAAATAATGAAAAACAACGTGACAAAGACGATGATGAAAAAGAAAGTCAAGAGGATTCCAAGCATTGTTCCTCCAGGCTGACTACGCTTACGAGCTGAGGGCACGCGATTCCGTACAAACGGATCTTGACCAGTTTCGGGCGCATTTTGGGTTCGCTATCCACGTCCGAGATGCCGACGCACTTGCCAGACATGGGAAGCAGGGAACGCCGCCAGGAAGATGAATGCCACTGACCTGCCCCCAGATTATGTAGCACTTGTTAAGTTAGAAGTATAGTACTCTGACCTCCCGGGATAGGTGGAGGGCCTCCGGACTTCGTGTGGATCATACATGTTGTCAATGAGGCATATTATCTTTACGGCAGGCTACCAATCTGGCTCAGATCAGGATTAGATGACCCCGAGTTCACGTGCTATGGCAACATAAATCTCCACCGCATCCAGCATATCTCTCTTCGCGGCCGCCAGCTCAGCAACTTCCCCTGCGGTAAGGTGGTCCCTTTGCAGGAGGC
>JARRRG010000394.1:0-6680 GCA_037380965.1 Deltaproteobacteria bacterium | reverse complement strand
TCAATGACATCGAGCACATCGAGTCCACCTCGTACAAGGGCGCAGGGGTGATCAAGGTGTTCCTCCAGCCTGATGCCTCGGTGGACGCCGGGGTAGCGCAGATCACCGCCAGCGGGCAAACCATTCTCCGTCTTCTGCCGCCCGGCGCGACCCCCCCTTTCATTATCCGGTATAATGCGGCCAGTGTTCCAATCCTTCAGTACAGCCTGGCGAGCAAGAAGTTCTCCGAGCGGGAACTGCAGGACATGGCGATGAACCGCGTCCGGATCGGTCTTTCGACCGTGCGGGGCGCGTCCGTGCCGTATCCGGCCGGTGGGAAGGCGCGAGTTGTTGCCGTCGACATCGATCTTGCGGCCCTGAAGGCGAAAAATTTGGTCCCGGAGGATGTGGTCAATGCCTTCAACGCCCAGAACTTCGTCCTTCCCAGCGGATCGGCTAAAATCGGGCCTACCGAATACGATATTTCGCTGAACAGCAATCCAAGGGCGCTCGCGGCACTCAACGACCTGCCCGTCAAGACCGTCAACGGCGCGGTGATCCGAGTCGGCGATGTTGCCCACGTACATGACGGCCATCAGCCCCAGGAGAACGTCGTTCGATTGGATGGCGTGCGAGGGGTGCTGCTCACCATCTTCAAGAGTGGATTGGCATCGACCCTGAGTGTCGTGGATGGCGTGAAGAAGGCTATGCCGCGAATTCTGGGCGGTCTCCCACCCGAGCTGGAGGCAAAGGAATTCGCGGACCAATCGCTTTTCGTTCGCGCGGCAGTGAATGGGGTGGTGCAGGAAGGGGTGATCGCTGCCCTGCTGATCGCGGTGATGATTTTGCTGTTCCTCGGTTCGTGGCGCGCCACGTTCATCATAGCGCTGTCGATTCCCCTGTCGGTGCTCACCTCACTTGCGCTGCTCAGCGCCCTCGGCGAGACCATCAACCTCATGACGCTTGGCGGCCTCGCATTGGCTGTGGGCATACTTGTGGACGATGCGACGGTGGAGATCGAAAACGTTCACCGGCAAATGGCGCTGGGCAAGCCCAACGTACAGGCCATCCTCGATGGGGCCCGGGAAATTGCTCTGCCCGCGTTCGTCTCGACGCTGTGCATCTGCATTGTGTTTGTGCCGATGTTTTTCCTTGCGGGAGTTGCCCGCTATCTCTTCGTGCCTCTGGCTGAGGCCGTCGTGTTCGCGATACTGGCAAGCTACGTGATCTCTCGCACCCTGATTCCGACGCTGGTCATGTGGTTCTACCGTAACATCGAATACCGGGGTCATGCAGCGGACCCTCGTACGGTTGCCACGTGGCTGCGTCCGTTTGCAGCTTTACAAGCCAGGTTTGAGCGAGGCTTCGTGAGATTTCGCGAAGGCTATGGCAGGCTGCTTGGCGCGGTGCTCTGGCGGACTTCTCGTTGGACAGCTCGGCCAAAACTTTTTCCCTTTGGTCGACGCGGGCCAGTTCAGGCTGCACGTTCGAGCACCCGGGGGCACGCGTATCGAAGAGGCCACTCGACTCGGGGATCGCATCGAGAGCGTGAGTCGGCAGGAAAGCCCGACCAAGGAACTCCGGGGCATACTCGATAACATCGGCATGCCTTTCGGCGGCATTCCCCTCACCTACATCGACAATGGTCTGACGGGAACCCGCGATGCGGACATTCTTGTTTCGCTAAAACCCGGCCACCAGCCAACAGACAGCTACGTGAGCCGCCTTCGCACGCGACTCAACCGCGACTTTCCGGGAGTCACGTTCTATTTCCTGCCCGCAGATATCGTAAACCAGACGATCAATTTTGGACTGCCGGCTCCGGTTGATATTCAGATCGTTGGCCGTAATCGCGACAAAAGCCGAGCAATCGCAGCAAGGCTCATGGAGAAAATCCGCCGGGTGCCCGGTGCTGTCGACGTGCGCTTGCAACAACCGGCCGACCAGCCCGAGTTCCACCTGGCGGTCGACCGTATGAAGGCATCACAGATCGGCCTTACCGAGCGTGATGTGGCCAACTCGCTGCTCGTGAGCCTGAGCGGCAGCAGACAGGTGCAGCCGAATTACTGGCTCAACCCGAAAAACGGCGTCCAGTACCTCGTAAACATCCGGGTGCCTGAATATGGGATCGATTCGCTTTCCGCACTCAATGCGATCCCGGTGAGCGCCAACCGGCCCGGCAAGAACGACGCTCAGATTCTTGCCAACCTCGCCTCCTTCGAGCGCGCAAGCGGATCACCGATTTTTTCCCATTACAATGTGATGCGAGTAATCGACGTGTTTGTCGGCGTGAGCGGTCGCGACCTGGGCGGCGTGCTGCGAGACATCAATCCACTCGTCGAGGAGGCGAAGAGGGAACTGCCGAAGGGGAGCTTCATCATGCTGCGCGGCCAGGCCGCTACGATGCACTCCAGTTTCACCTGGCTCGGCATCGGGCTGGTCATAGCGGTGGCTTTCGTTTACCTGCTTCTGGTCGTAAATTTCCAGAGCTGGCTTGACCCGTTCATTATCATCACTGCGCTCCCCGGCACTCTGGCGGGCGTGGTGTGGGGACTTTATCTCACGCTCACCACGCTCAGCGTCCCCGCGCTGATGGGTGCCATCATGAGCCTCGGGGTCGCTACCGCAAACTCTGTCCTGGTGGTGACCTTTGCAGGGAACAATCTCCGGCAAGGCCATGATCCGGTGACAGCGGCCTGGGAGGCCGGCGTTGGCCGACTGAGGCCGGTACTCATGACCGCGCTTGCCATGATCATTGGAATGCTCCCCATGTCGCTCGCTCTGGGCGAAGGCGGTGAGCAGAACGCTCCACTGGCCGTTGCGGTCATCGGTGGTCTGATCCTTGCCACTGTGGCCACATTGTTTTTTGTGCCCGTGGTGTTCAGTTTGCTTCACCGGCCTGCACCGGCCGGTCCGTCGCCCGCCGAGCTCGCGGCTACCAAAAGCGATTACTGACAAGGTGTTGCCATGAATTCAAGGCAAAGCGATCCCATGGAATTGGCACAGACTCCCGGACCGGCGGAAGGGCTTCGGCGATCTTCGCTCACCTTCTCCCGGGCAGTAGCCGTGCTGGTCGTGCTTGTCGGCATAGGTGGAGTAGCGGGCCTCATCCCGCGTTTGCGCCAACAATCGGAGCTGAGCGCAGCCACGGTGAAACTCTCGATACCCACCGTGACCGTGGTCTCGCCGCAGCCGGGCCAACCTACATTGGGCATGCCACTGCCTGCTGAAATCAAACCCTGGTCTGAAGCGCCGATCTACGCGCGCGCCAACGGCTATCTCAAGCGTCGGCTCGTGGACATTGGCGCCCACGTCGAGGAGGGGCAGCTTCTGGCGGAAATCGACACGCCGGAGCTCGACCAGGAGCTCGAACGCGCCCGAGCCCTCCAGGCACAGGCTGAAGCAGCTCTCGGGCTTGCCAAAATCACCGCAGCTCGCTGGGCCGGACTCCGGAAAAAGGGGACCGTGAGCGATCAAGAAAACGAGGAGAAGCAGGCTGACCTCAAGCTCAAGACTGCCACCGCGGAGTCAGCCCGTGCAGGGGTGCGCCGACTGGAGAAGCTCCAGTCGTTTGCCCGTATAACCGCTCCTTTTTCCGGTACCATAACGATTCGTAACGTGGATTCGGGCGATCTCATCGTAGCGGCAAGCGGCAAGGAACTGTTCCATCTGGCTCAAACACAGAAGCTCCGGGTATTCGTTCAGGTCCCCCAGGCGATGGCCCGAAACATCCACCCCGGCCGGGCCGCGGAGATGACCATTCCAGAGCTGCCCGGCCGGACGTTCCCGGCCAAGGTGATTCGAACCGCAGGCGTGATAGCCAACGACTCGAGAACCCTTTTGGTAGAGCTCCATGTTGACAATCCGAAGGATGAGATCCTTGCTGGGAGCTTTGCTCAGGTGCGCTTTGTCGAGACTGAAATGGAGAGGGCACTGACTCTTCCCGCGAACACCGTTTTGTTCCGCGCAGGAGGGCCGCAGATTGGCGTGGTCAAAGATGACGGAAAGGTCGAGCTGCAGACCGTCAAGCTCGGCCGCGATTTTGGACAGAGGATTGAGATACTCACCGGCGTGAATTTGAGAGACCGTGTTATCGTCAACCCCTCGGACTCGCTTGTAAGCGGGGCCACAGTATCGGTAATTGAAGCAACCAAAAAAGAGAGACGCCAGCGAAAGTGAGAATCGTCCACCACTGCCTCGAAGAAGCGGTGCCGATTGCTAAGGAAATGGAAGAACAGGGTGTCGAAGTCATTATCGGTCGGGCAGGGACTGGGTCACTCTTGAGAGAGCATCCTCGGATTCCCGTTCTTTCTTTTCCTCAGACACCGCTCGACATACTCGTCAGTGTTGTATAGGACGGTCGAAAATAGCGGTGGTTGGCTGCAACCGCGGGAAAGGTGCTCTCAAAGGCCGAGGGCTATCCGACAACGGTGGTAACCCCCAGCACAGAGCATCTCTGAAATGGTCTAGTCCTCGCTTCCCATCACTTGCCCGGTGCCATAGGTGACACCTTTCAAACTCCCTTGTCTCAAGAACGTGCCGTAATTGTCGATAAGCCTCTGAACAACTGCTCCGGCGAAGCGCTTGAAGAACTTGGCGCTGCTTGCAGGGTCCCTACCCAGCAGGGCATTGAGTTTTTCCTTGTCGATCTTAGCCAACTTGCACGGAGTCGAACACTTCGCAGTCGCTACATATACGGGCCGGTCAACCATACCGGTCCAGCCGAAAGCCTCCCCTGGACGGTTAGCTGTGTAGTCTATCTCACCTGCGGTTCCAACTGAGAGTGTCACGGTACCGTCAACGATGAGGTAGAAGCTGGTTGAAGGGTCGCCCGCCTTTTTTTTTGAATCGTCTCCTTTCCCGGTCTTGCTCCGTTAGATTCCGTCTTCATGCACCAAGAAATCCGCGGACAACGCCTATTCCTACTTCTTTGGACAGTTTGCTTGTCAGGAGGTGCCTCGAATCGCCTATATTTGCTTCTCGATTCCATTCTTCAGAGCCGGCCACCTCATGTGAACGTCTGCTTTTGTGAGAGTAAAATCGTAGGAACCGTAAACAGTTGTGCCGCCATGGAGAAGAGAGCCAGAGTCGTGACCGAACGGTCATAGAAAATTTTCATCAGTGCACGTCCCAGGAACCATGCCAACCCGGAAATCGCATTGAAAAACTCCGGGAGCGAACCCCGGAAAAACAAGAAAACCCGCACCAGCAATGCCGGACGGGCTGCCTTAAAGCAAAAACCCACCCGTCTTTCGCGGAGTGGGTGGGTTCTTGTCCTGAGACTCCTGCCCCTGAGCGGTGGGAGTCATAAGCTTCCAGGAATTATCTCAGACCGGTTTCCACAAACTCCATTGCCTTCTTTCGACTGTGCGCAAAAGCTGATCGCGCGTGTCAAGCGTCCCGGACACGAGGAAGACTTAGATAGGCAAATCAGAAACGGCAATCGCGAAGGATCCTGACGGCTTCCTCACTCACCGTGCGTGCAGGATGGCGGCCAAGGGTCTTGAGAAACTCAATTGCCTCGGGCGTGCCGATCTTGCCGAGCGCCTTGACCGCCGCCCGTGCCAGGTACACATCGCGTGTAGTGCGGATGGACTCTATAAGGGCTTCCACTGCTTCCGGTCGCCGCAACTGCCCGAGAATCCACGCTGCCCGCACCGGTGTTCCTTTTTCCGGGTGGCCCAGAGCCAGGATCAACCGATCGACATAGTCCTTGGACTCGAGAAAGGCCGGGATGTTCAATCCGCATTTCGGACACCGGGCAAAATCCTTCGCGAAATCCGCCCAGCAACGAGGACAGAAGAATCGGACCATCAGTCCCTTCACCTTTGAAGCTCGTCGGAAATCTTTGCCAACTCCGTTGCTGCCGCGTCGAACCGGGACACATCGTCAGCAATTGCTTCCGCATGTTCCTTACGTCTCACGTAGGCCACCTGAATGGCACCATGCGTCGCTGCAATGGTCTCCTCAAAGCGTTGGTCGAGAGACAACCCAAAACGCCGGAACGCATCATTGAGATTCTGAAGGGTTGCCCATCGGAGATTCTCGACATTGTGACGGACCAGGGTTTCGATTTGGCGGGATAATCGCTTCTTCAGACGCGTGATCCTTACGGTTGCAGGGAGAAGCCGGTCGAGCGTCTCTTCGGGAATCACTATGGGGAGCGCAGGAACTCGTTTTCTCAGCACCCAATGAGGACGGCGTTTCATTTCAAACGCCCTGGAGCTGTCAGGCGCACGATAGGAAATTTCGAAGAGCTCTGCCGCAGCCTTCCGAATGCGTTCGATCAAATCGTCTGCACGCTGCTGGTGCGGGCGTAACGTATCGGTCACATGAAGCCCAAATTTCCGGGACGACTCTTCGGCAGAGTTTTGAAAGAACGAGGTGACTTCTTCGGCCAGACCGTCCAGGATCACTTGCTCGGATATATCCCCATCCTTCACGGCATTGAATGACGCTTCGACAACACGCTCAAGATGGGCGGCAGAATGTGTGCGGACAGCTTCAGCCTCCTGCTCCAGGCACTCTATGGTGCGCTTTCTATCCCCCGCGAGGAGATCCTGAGCCGCTATCCGGTCCCTCTCCGCGTTCTGGAGTTCCCTGGCGAAAACCTCGAGTCGATGTTCAAGATCTTCAAGGGGCATCTGCAGCGAGGTTATGGACAGCCTCAACCGCATGAGCACGTCCTCGATCACATCACG
>JARRRG010000393.1:0-4864 GCA_037380965.1 Deltaproteobacteria bacterium | reverse complement strand
GCGGTATTTCCTCCATAGCGACGGCACATCGATGGAGACGGCACGGACCGAGCAAATGGGGCATCGACATCCTGGCTCTCCTGTTCATCATTCTCGGGATCATCTTGTTGTTTACTCCTTTTATCTCCTTCTCCATTCTCATGATGCTCCTGGGTGCGTTTTCTCTCGTCTTCGGAATAGGGATGATCGTCCACTCGTTCAGGATGCGGACCGGATAGAGGTGAGTGATTCACACGAGAAACAATTGACTGAGGGATAAGGCATCCCGCGGGATAGTTCGAGTCGTGAGTGTGCGCTCGCTCTGTCACCGGAAAATCGGGGATGACGGGTACCGATAAACGAGCGATACAGCCTCGGACCGGTCAGGGCTCACTGCCCGACGCGGATCACCTCCATCCCAGGGACGCGCGATCAATTCTTCCCCGGTACGAAGAACCCTATCCGGAAGTTGACCCAAGATTTGCCCAGGCTGCACGGTGGTCTTCGATTGAAAGCCTGCAGATGAGGGTTCATTGACGGAGCGCGACACAGTGATTAGACTGACATGCAGGCGCGCCCAGGATGCTTGCAAAGCGATCTTTCCACCACCTGACTCGAACCTGGAAGGCACGCAATAAGGATGCGGCATCCGTACCGTCAGGTAGTCGGACGAGGACGCCTTCTCGTGGAGGAGTGACAATACATGAAGCGACGACACTTTTTGGAGCTGTTGGCACTGACTGCTGCAACCCGACCGTGGAAAGCTGCTGCGGCCGGCTCTCCTTCCTCTCAAGGGAACGTGCGGGTGAAGGATGGTGATGAGGAAGAGGTCTTTCTCGCCGGTGTGAACAGAGGGTCTTCGCAACAGGTGATCGAGCAGGCCGTTCGTGCAGCCGCGGAAGCGACGACTGATTTTTCTTGGCTCTCCAAGGGAGATTCGGTGTTTATCAAACCCGCGCTTAATTCGGGAAATCCGTACCCGGCAACCACCAGCCCAATCGCAATCAAGGCCGTCGCGGAGCTGTTAAGAGAGAAGGGCGCGGGCCGGGTCGTTATCGGTGACATGTCGGGTATCGAGCACGTACAACTCCTACGCGACAAGCTCTCTGGGAGCAGCCGCGAATTGATGGAGCGATGCGGAATGGCTCGAGCCGCGCAGCAAGGCGGCGCGGAGCTGCATTTCTTCGAGGAGGCCGGCTGGGACGCGTTTTACGAAGACGAGCCCCGGTCCGGCGAGAACTGGAAACGCCCTTTGATGATGCCGAACATCCTCTGGGGTACTGGCGCAATGACACTCGATTGGAATATCACAAGGACGCGACCACGTTTCATGAGAAGACCGCGGAGGGAAACACCGCAAGCACCCTCCTCGACAAGCAACGATTTGTCCTTACCGCTGCGGACAAGATCCTCACGACCTTCGGCCCGGACAAAGGCCACGTAACCGAGCCGAAAACGGGGCTGGTGATGGCATCGCGGTCAGTGGTGGCCCATGACATGGTGTCCATGGCATGGTTCCTGGTGGGTCAGCAAGAAACGGAGCCGTCGGAGTTCATCTGGTTCAAAGATCCGTACTCCAGCTCCTTTATTGTGACAATGGCAAACCGGTGGGTGGTCAGCATGCTGGGAGGAATCCCCGATGCGATCGCCGCGGAGAAACTCACGCGAAACGATCTGAAGGCCGTCTGGGACGATAGGACGTTGAACCGGGCATACCACGCGTTCGGAGGCAGATCCCGGGTTCAGCTCAAGCCGGCCAATGACCAGCTTCCCGAAGAATTGAAACAGCGCTTGACCGCAATGATCACGCCTCCCGCGTGAGCGCGATCACCGTTTACTCTCCAGGTCTTTCAGCTTTGCGGAAAAGACTCTCTTTTCCCCGGGGGAGATCCTCCTGTTTTCCAATGCCTTGCGATACACCTCCGCGGCCCGGTCGATCGCTCCCTGCTTCCGATAGATCTCCGCGAGGAGCATATAGATACCCCCGTTGGCCGTCTGCCGCTTGAGAGCGTCGGAGAGAATGTCGATTGCGCTGTCAAGGTCTCCCTTCCGGGTCAGGAAAAAGGCAAGCGTGAACGCATACTTTGGATTGGAGGGCTTGAGTCGATAGGCCGTTTTGCACCATTTGATCCCTTCCGCGAGCCGGTCTTTGGCCAGAAGAACACCGAGATTATACGCGGCGGGAGCCATGGAGGGGTCTGATTTGAGCGCTTTTCTTAGATATGACTCGGCCTGGGCCAAATCGTTCTGTTCCGCTTTGAAGAGGCCCATGTTGAAATTCGCTTCCGCGTTGTCCGGGTCGATCTCGAGTGCTTGTCGAAGCGCCTGCCCGGCCTTGGACGGCTTGCCAAGTCGTGCATACGCGATGGATGCGTTCACGAGCGGCAATATACTCTGGGGCCGCATTTGTGAGGCCCGTTCAAACGACAGTGCCGCCATCCGGACCTCTCCTCGGTTAAGAAAGTAATTCCCCAGATTGTAATAGGACTCCCAGTTGTCAGGTCGACTCTGCAAGGATGCCTCGTACTCCTCTGACGCACGCTTGAGTCTTCGTCTGTCCTTCTCGCTCAGCAACCGTCGGGGGTAACGGGACAGGGCCGCCGCGGCTCTTGTCCGAACGAGCCGGTAATCGTCGTCAGTGGCGTTGAGGAGCCCGCGCAGGATCTCCGGTGTGAGATTGTCCTGCAATGTCGAAACTGCGGCAGCCCTCACCAGAGGTGACGGATCTTCGAGTTTCTTGAGGATGACCGGCCATTTGCGCTCGTCCGGACATCGGCGGAGGAGCCGAATCAGCGACGTGGCGAAGATTTCATCCGCGTGATCGCTCCCGAGGTACGCCAGCATTTCCTGAAGCTTTGTCCAGTCTTGCTTGCGAGCGGCATCAATCAGGCTCGCTCGATAAAGCAGCGGCGCCTGATAGTCCTCGGCCCGCCATTTCCGAACCCAGGTGTCAGCCCATTGAGCGCTCTTGTCTTTGTGGCAGAGATTGCACGCATTCGGCGATTTGAACGCGATCGTCACCGCCGGCGCGGGCGGGATCATGGAATGGTCGCTCCGCCGCATCCGTGCGAATTCCGTCATGGGCATGTGGCACGCGACGCATCGGTTTCCCGGACTGTCTGCCTTATGATGGGTGTGCGCGGTCGGATTGTTCACCTTTTCGGCATGACATGGCATGCAGGCATTATTGGTCTTCTCGCCCGCGAAGCGGTACCGTCCGCTGGAGGTGTGACAGTGGAGACAATCGAGCTTCCCGGACTTGACGCACGGGCTCATTCGCCAACTCGTGTACGTGTAGTTCTCACCGAGGTCGCGGCCGTCAGGATAGAAGTCGGGATGCTCGAGTGTCACGAGATCAAAGTGGTCGAAGAACCGATCGCCGGGTGTGAAGGTTTCCTCGATCGGCACGGCCTTCGCGTGGCAGCTCGAACAGTTCGCGTTATTCTGCTCGTGGGTAAAGTCCCGTCCTCCGCGAATAATCTTGAGGTCCTTCGGCACCGTTCCCTTTGGAGCGGCTTTGCAAACCCGAACGTGCTGTTCACCGGGGCCGTGGCAGGTCTCGCAATTAATTCCGGGCTCCCGCCATGTGGTGTGATACGTTTCCGTTTTGACATCGTAATTGGTCGAGAGCTGACTGACATGGCAACCATAGCACGAGGTGTTGAACGTAAGCGCGGAGTCGGTCCATTCCAGCGGTTCGTCACGGCGCTCGATGAAGTGGCGGATCATGCTCCCGGTCGTATTGTACCATTGCTTCTTGCGAACATCGTACGCGAGAGGCACCACCTGCAAACGACCGCGACTCATAGGGGTAAGGAAGTAGTAGACATTCTTGCCGCCGAGCGCATACTCGATCGGATACTTCTTCGTGCCTGTCGAACCCTTCTCGATGATCCATCCCTCACCCGCACCGGTGGCGGCCTTGTACCGGCGGTCGCGGATCACGATGTCGTCCTGCTGGGGCGTGAGCGCGGTTTTCGCGAACGCGTCGGTGTACTTCTGCATGGCCAGCCCGTGGTGCGACGGCGCCCACAGCCGGTAAAATTTTTCGTGGCATTCCCTGCAACTGGACGTCCCGGTATAGGCTCCGGCCGCGAGCAATTCCCGCGGTGTCTTGGAGGAGTCCGCGCCCGCTGCCGGGTCGGAAAGAAGATCGACGGTGGAGCCGGTCCAGAAAAGCAGGGCGATCACCCACAGGAATCGGAATGTCCTCATCCGTATCTCCTCACCGGAATCGTCAATTGATGGGCCCGGAGACGGGAAGGTCTTCGAGCCGTGTCTTCCGGAAAGCCGGCGTCGATCGTGCCACGGCCGGAAAGGTCTCCCTTCAACGGCTGAACTTTTAATCTAACCCATCGAGTTCACTTTGTAAACTTGTGATTGAACGTCGGCAGGGATTACGTGGTTTTCACGCCAGGGACTCTCCGGAGACCGTGAGTGAGCATCGGCCTCCGAAGATCGACGCGGCCACACCCTGAAGCCATTCGCGGTCTCGTAGCCGCGAGACCGTCGGCCGCGATGATGCAGCCGCCTTACACTGAATACCCGCCGCTCAGGGGGTGACGACGTTGAAGAAGAGATCGAAATTGTCAAACAGTGAGAGCAACTCCGTAATCTTTCCCTTCTGTCCTGAAACCTGGACCTTTCCATCCTTGATCAGCTCGTCAAGGGTCGCCCGCTGGAGAATGATATCGTTCAATGCGGGCCGAGTGAGCCTGATCGTAGCATCCGGGTTCTCAACCTGTCTGTCCGCGAGGTAGTTCAGCACCGAGTTATCGAGTGTGAGCGCATACTCCTTGTTGGTATCGGTGAAGATAATATTGAGGCCTATTTTCTTGCCGTCCGCCTTGGGGCCGTTGAGCCTCACTGCCAGAAAGTCAAAGAA
>JARRRG010000392.1:0-3617 GCA_037380965.1 Deltaproteobacteria bacterium | reverse complement strand
CTCTTCGGAGAAAAATTCCATCATAACACTGCCCTGCCTCTCCTCTCTACAAATATTTTTCCACTCATGCCCCTGCCATGGCCTGCCTCGGGAACCGAAACCATCGGCCGCGACGCGGGCGGCATTCAAGGGGATCTCGAAGAGACATTCACCTGCGGCACCTGGTACCCCCGCGTTCACATCTGGATCCTCTTCGCATCCTGACGCCTCGACCTTCAACACGAAGTCCTCGCAGGCGACGGATCATGGGAGGCATTCCTTTTCGTACACGCCCCATGATGGGGCCTCATCTCGGTCACTCCCGGAAGCTGACCGGCGCGCAATAGCGGTTCGCAGTTGAGGGGCCGGCGCTCGGCGGCATTCGGGGGGAATTGATTGACAAATCAATCAGCCAATGATACAAGCGTCGAATGCAGCACACGCGCAGCTCCAATCAATCCAAGAGGAACAGGGAGGCGGCCATTCTTGAGGCAGCCTGCGCGGTCATCCGTGAGAAGGGCTTTCACCAGGCACGAATAATCGATATCTCACGACGAGCCGGCATTTCTTACGGCCTGGTGTACCATTATTTCAGAAGCAAGGCTGACCTGTTCGAAGCAATCACCAGGGCCTGGTGGGACGGAATCTATTCGACGATCGATTCTTGTAAAACGCGGGCGTCCGCCATCGAGGATCGGTTGGGGATAATCGTCAATCATTTCCTTAATCTATACGATGAGAGGCCGAATCTGGTCCATGTCTTTATCACGGAGATCTCCCGCTCCAGCGCCAATCTCACTCCGGCAGGACTGGCCTTCTTCAAGCGCTTTTTCGACAAAACCGAGGGTATCATGGCCCAGGCTCAGTCAGCGGGAACTCTGCGGTCGGACGTACGAGCCCGGTATCTCACCTACATCTTTCTCGGTTCCTTGGAGAGCTTCCTTTCCACGATGGTCCTCGAGAATCAACCGTTCACCGGTCCCGCGCAGAAGAAACGAATCGCCGGCGGTCTGCTCGAGGTGTTTTTCAACGGGGCCGGCTCTCGTCAGGGCTGACCGTTTCTCAGGCCCGTACGCTGCGAGGTGTTTTATGGATTTCGCGCTCACGGACGAACAACGGATGTTCAAAGAGCAGGTGCTGAAGTTCGCCCGAAAAGAGATTGCCCCGCGTGCACAGGCGCAAGATTTGAAGGGGGAATTTGATCGAGACTCATGGAATCGATTAGGGGAGTTCGGCATCCTGGGCCTTCATTTTCCCGAAGAATTCGGCGGTAGCGGCGCGGATGTGATGACATCGGTGCTGGCTGCTGAGGCGCTTGGTGAAGCTGGTGTGGATGGGGGACTCACCTTGAGCTATGGCGCGCATACCTACCTCTGCGCGGACACGATCTTCTCTCACGGTTCTGATGCGCAGAAGCGGGAGTACGTCCCCCGGCTGGCCCGCGGGGAGTGGATCGGATGCATGGGCCTTACTGAGCCCGGCGCGGGCTCGGATGTGGCCTCCCTGAGGACACGGGCTGAGCGGAAGGGTAATTCGTGGGTTCTCAATGGTACGAAGATGTTCATCACGAATGGATCAATAGCCGACGTCGCGGTGATCTACGCCAGGACCGGGTCGGGTCGGGGTCAACAGGACCTGTCCGCCTTCATCGTCAGGAAAGGTACTCCCGGCTTCTCCGTGAGCCGCAACCTCAACAAGATGGGCGTGAAGACTTCACCCACATCGGAGCTGGTTTTCGAGGACTGCGTCATCCCTGCGGAAAATCTTCTCGGAGGGGAAGGAGAAGGGTTTCTCATGGCCCTCCAGACCGTGGAATGGGACCGGAGCACCTTGCTGGCCCCGTTTCTCGGCGCGATTTCGTTCCTCATCCAGCGCTGTACCCGGTACGCGCAGGAGCGGGTGCAGTTCGGTCGCCCCATTGCGAGCTTCCAGGCGGTAAAGCACAAGATTGCAGACATGAAGATCTTCCTCGAGGCCGCGCGATCGCTCGTGTACCGCATCGCCTGGTGCAAGGACCAGGGTCGCCCGCTCAATCACCTCGAAGCGGCCATTGCCAAGCTCTTTATCGGAGACTGGTCCCTCAAGCCGACGAGCGACGCCCTTCTTGTCCTGGGTGGGTACGGGTACTGCCACGAGTACGATGTAGAGCGAATCTTTCGTGACAGCCGCCTTGCACCGATAGGCGGCGGCACATCCGACATTCAGAAGGTTCTCATCTCACGATTAATGTGAGGTTGCCTGTCATGGATTTTGACTGGACAGCGGAAGAGCAGGAGATCAAATCGAGGGTGGCTTCCGTTCTTGACGAGAAGACCCGTCTCGAGCTGGAAGACCTCGAAGAAGCCGATCTCGATGGAGTCAAGCGCATTACGGCCGCCTGTATGCGCAAGCTGGCAGACGTCGGGTACCTGGCCCTGGGTACCGGACCTGGTGCCCGGGGCCGAGCCATGGCCCTCATTGCCGCTCAGGAAGAGCTGGCACGAGTCTCCGGGTCTCTCTTCCTCTCGATAGAGACGAGCGCGAGGCTCTTCGGAGGCGTACTCGCCGGCTTCGGAACAAGTGACGCCGCGCGGGAAATTTCAGAGTCTCTCGCCAGAGGTGAGCTCATAGGCGCTCTGGCCGCATCCGAGCCGGAGCACCCTCCATTTCCGGACGGCACCGGGACAGGAGCAGTTCCTGACCGCGGCGGTTATCTGCTGACAGGCCGAAAGAATTATGTGACCAATGCTCTCATAGCGGACTGGTTGGCCGTGGTGGGAGACGTAGGGGAGAGGCCTGCCGTTTTCCTGGTCGGGCCGCATCTCCCGGGAGTCGCGATCGGGCCGAGGCTCAAAACCGTTGGATACAACGGCCTTGCCGTGTCCGTCATCGAGCTGAACCAGGTAAAAGTTCCCGAAACTCATGTGCTGGGGCCGTTTGATGATAGGAGTCCTCTCGACTTCCTGCGTCTTGTGCAGGACCAGATGCTGACCGTCGCCGCGATCGGTCTTCTGCAACGCATTGTTGCAGCAACCCGGGATTATACTCACGCGCATGAACGCGGGGGAAAACCGGTCTTTCGCTTTCAGGAGATTCGGTTCAAGCTTGCGGACATGCTCACTCTTTGTCAGAGTGCACAGTTTCTGGCTTACCGGGCAGGATGGCTCTACTCCGCCGACGACACGGAGGCCGAGACCGTTCTCCACTGTGCGAAGGTCTTTGCCGCAGAGGCTTCGGAGCAGGCCGCGGCTATGGCCATGCAGGTCATGGCCGGACACGGGTACCTCGCGGGGAATCCCGTAGAGCGTGCATATCGAGAGGCAAAGCTCACCGGGATTGCAGGAACCACGTCGGAAATCGCGCGCATGTCAATCGCGGACGATCTCTTGAAGGAGTACGGGGGGTAGCCTGTGGACGTGATCGAAAGTCGTATCGACACGAGCAAGGAAGAGTACAGGGCCAACTACGAGGCGATGGCCGAGATGGTCGAGGAGCTCAGGGCCGCGCTCAGAAAGGCCCGGGAAGAGCGATCGAAAAAGGCTATCAAGCGCAACGCGGAACTGGGTAAGCTCACCGTCCAGCAGAGACTGGACGCGTTGCTGGACCGGAATACGCCCTGGCTCGAAATAGCTCCCCGGGCCGCACTCGGAATGTACGAC
>JARRRG010000391.1:0-3621 GCA_037380965.1 Deltaproteobacteria bacterium | reverse complement strand
TCCAGAGCCGCTTTTACCGACTTGCCCAGACGAAGCTCCTCTCGTATGCGCTCAAATATGAGCACGTTCGCGTCAATGGCCATGCCCAAGGTCAGGGCAACACCCGCAAGTCCGGGGAGTGTCAGGGTGGCCCGCAAGCCGGGGGAAACCATCACCGCGAGTATGAGAATCAGGTTCAAGACGAGAGCCACATCCGCCACAATGCCCGACCATCGGTAGTACACCGCCATCCCGACCGCGACCAGTATGAGCCCCAGGATGACCGCGTTCCTTCCCAGTCGGATGGAATCCTCTCCGAGAGACGGACCCACAGAGCGGCTCTCAAGGATCTTGACGGGAGCAGGGAGCGAACCGGACCGCAGCACCAGCGCCAGCTCATGAGCCTCCTCAGGAGTAAACATCCCCTCGATGATCGCGGCCCCTCCCGATATCCTGTCCTTGATCACCGGTGCCGAATAGACCCGGTTATCGAGGATGATCGCGAGTCGCTGCCCCACGTGTTGGCCGGTTATTCTCTCGAAGATGCCAGCCCCTCTTCGATTGAACTCCATCGAGATGTACAGTCTTCCCGTCCGATCCGGCCTCACCCGCGCGTCCGTGACCACGTCACCGGTCATGAGGATCTGTTTTTTCACCAGGAACGGAGTCCGTGTCACCGCGCCCGTACGAGGATTGCGGTCAATTTTATACAGAATCTCCGATCCGGGTGGCACGTCTCCCCTGAGCGCTGCGCTGAGATTGCCCTTTTCGTCCACGATCTTGAATTCAAGACGCGCGGTCCTCTTGATGATTCGCACAGCCTGCTCGACGTCCTTTTTGAGGCCGGGGAGCTGAACGACAATCCGATCGGTGCCTTGAAGCACCACGTCGGGCTCAGCCACTCCCAATTCGTCGACGCGGTTACGGATCGTGTCTACGGCCTGCCTGACGGCCTGATGCCTGATGTTCTCGATGATCTTGGGATCCATTCCGAGGCGGACCTCGAACCCCTTCGCAACCTGTTCCGAAGAGAGTTTCCGAAAATTGCCGAGCTTGTCCAGAACAGTGCCGTCAAAGAGAGGCTCCTGGCTTGAGTCTTTGAGCATCACGGCAAACGAATCGAACGACGTGCGAAAGATGTCTCGGTACCGGACCTTGTTGTCTTTCATGAGCGCCGAAGCTTCGGACATCGTCTGGTCAACTACAGCCTCCACCGCCTTTTTGGTCTGTACCTCGAGAATCAGGTACAAGCCTCCCTGGAGATCGAGTCCAAGTCGGATCGGATTGTCCGGCAGGTGCTTGGCCCAGAACCTCGGTACAGGCCCAATCGATGGATAGAGCAAGAACACGCTGACCGCAACGACTACGGCAATTATGCCTACACGCCATTGAAGGCTCTGTATGATCAAATGATACTCCTCACGGATTCTGATCAGTACCGGACATGGCCAAGCCCGCGATATGACCGCGGGAAACCTTTACGCGAACTTTGTCCGCGATCTCGAGCGTAACCGCCTGATCGGTCATGCCGGTGATTTTCCCGTACAGTCCTCCCTGAGTGATCACGGAGTCCCCTTTCTTGAGATTCTGTAACATCACCTTGTGATCGCGCGCCTTTTTCTGTTGAGGTCGAATCAATAAGAAATAGAAGACCGCGAAGATCAAAATGAGAGGCAAAAAATTCATGAATGCGCTCATGTCGCCGCCGCCGCCGCCCGGCGGCGCCATGGCGTACGCAACATCAATCATCGGCTTCCTCCATCCTTGCCAAGAATTCACTGGCAAAGGACCGCAACCTGTTCTCCTCCACGGCCTTGCGAATCCCCGCCATCATCCGGCAGTAAAAAGACAAGTTGTGGATAGTGGCCAATCTATGGCCGTAGATCTCCTTTTCCAGGAACAGGTGCCTGAGATAACTCCGGGAGTGGCTCGTGCACAATGGGCAGGCGCAATACGGATCAACCGGGCCGTCATCATTCCGGTGACGGGAGTTTCGTATATTCACCGGCCCGCGGGAAGTGAATAGCATGCCATTACGCGCATTCCGCGTCGGAAGCACACAGTCAAAGAGGTCAATCCCCCGGAGGACTCCATCGAGTATGTCGTGCGGTTTTCCCACTCCCATGACGTATCGGGGATGGGATTGCGGAAGCAGAGGCGTGGTGACCTCAATCATTTCCAACATGATTTCCCGCGGCTCTCCGACACTGAGGCCGCCGATAGCATAGCCGTCAAGTTCCAGGGCAGTGAGGCATTCCGCGCTTAGTCGCCTCAGGTCCGAAAACACCGCACCTTGTACTATGCCGAACAAACCAGGGTCAACCCTTTTTTTGGCTTCCAGGCATCGCCGCGCCCAACGGGTTGTCCTCTTCACAGCGGCCGAAGACTCATTTTTCGAAACGGGATAGCCTTTCACATCATCAAGGCACGTGAGGATGTCAGCTCCAACAGATTCCTGGACCGCAATACTCAGTTCGGGCGTGAACAGGTGGGAACTCCCGTCCAGGTGAGACTGAAAGAGCACGCCTTCCTCATTCACGGTCCGGAGCCGAGCCAGACTGAATACCTGAAAACCACCGCTGTCGGTGAGAATTGAACCGTTCCAATTCATGAAGCGGTGAAGTCCACCGTGTCGTTCGATAAGCTCGTGGCCGGGTCTCAGGTACAAATGGTACGCGTTGGCGAGAATCAACCGATAACCCATCTGCCATATCTCGTCCGGCGAAACGGCTTTCACAACCGCGCGCGTGCCCACCGGCATGAAAGCCGGCGTCGGCACTTCTCCCATCGAGGTGGTCAGTCGCCCCAGGCGGGCGTCACTCGTCGAATCCCGGGTGATGACCTCAAAGGCAAAACCCATGGCAGGTCCCCGAAATCACTCCTTTCTTTTCAAGCATGTCCAGTCGGCTCCACCACAAGCGGCTTCGCCGCGGCAAAAGAAATCAGTATACCTTATCCATGAACCGGGCACAATCGATCATACCATGTCCCGATCGTTACGGTAACCTGGAGGCCGGATAGACAGAGCCGAGAATAGGACGCGCGCGTTCGAGAGCGGGATTAACCGGGAGAGATTCGAATGAGCGTGCATCGAGAGGCTGCCGGTGGAAGGACCTCGGTCGAGTCACTCATGGGCCTTGGGGGAATTTCAGATTCGGTTCGCGGCCTGAGGAGACGATCGCGGCGTGCTTCTTATTCCTGCGCTGGATGTTTTCCCCGCCATATGCTATAAATCTGTTAACTGACAAGTACTCTCACCGCCCCCAAACCGAAAACGTCGCCAGATCCTTTAACGGCCCGATTTTCACAATCTGGAGCTCGGCAACCTGGTTTTGTGCTGATCAAAATCCCGGGGGCAGAAAGGCCGCACTTTCATGAGGTCTGAATATGTTACTAATATTGAGGGCTTGAATGGATTGACTTCCTCGGAACGAACCGAGCTGGGGAGGGTCGCTGAGCGATTTCGTTTCCAAGCCCATGAATATTACCTGTCACTCATCGACTGGAGTGACCCGGAAGACCCGATCCGCCGGGTCGTGGTTCCGTCTCTCGAAGAGTTGAGTCGGCGTATCACTTGTCGCGGATTCGAGGATGTTCGCGAGAATGCTCGCGAAGATTGGGCTCGGTCTTGCTGTCGCTCGA
>JARRRG010000390.1:0-5508 GCA_037380965.1 Deltaproteobacteria bacterium | reverse complement strand
GGTTTGATGGAGAGACCCTGCTCGCCGAGCATCATGTGGTCGAGGACCTGGAAGCGGTCTGGGGCGAAGAAGAACACACAAAACCACTCATGGCCTTTTTCTCGAATTGCCTCGCCGGTGAACGGAGCAACCTCGTTGAGGAACCAGACCGGCCGTTGACCAAAACGGGAAGGATGGTGGGTTAACAATCGCGCCCAAGGGAGGCATGTAAAAATGAAAGCAGATACTCAATTCGACAGGCAGGACAAGCTTCCGAGTCCGAAGAGCTATGAGAGTCGCGTCTTTCCGCTCAACAATCATCCACTCTACGGGGACGTTCAGTCGTTCGGCGAGTGTCAGTACCTCATGCCGAAGGTGCTTGCCGACTTCACGAATGACTTCGACTTCGAAGAGCACGTGACGAGCCTCGAAATATGTCCGGCCTGCTTCTTCAACACATCAGGCACGACCAGTCGAAGCAAAAGGATTCCATATTCGGACGACGACCTCGACCGCCAACGCATTCACGAGGCGATCGCATTAACCAAGTTGGGTATGGGAAAGGGCGATGGTGTGATATCGCTAGGGGCGCCCTTGCCAAGTATCTCCGGCTGGGCCATCGTGAATGGTAGCGAAACGACGGGCGCAACGGTACTCAACTCGTCTCAAATCGACTATGACGATGTGTTTCTCCGGGGGCATGAGGCAAAGGCTACCATCGTGATTGGTACGCCGATCGTCGTGAAGGAAATCGGTCTCTCGATCAAGGAAGAACGGGGCGATTTGCAAAAGGTCTTCCCGAATATGCGGACCGGGATCATTTTTGGAGACGTTCTGCCGAGCGCCCTCAGAAAGGAGATTAAGGAGATATGGGGCTTTGAAACCGTGTACAGCCTATACGGCACGGTCGAAGCCGATGTCGTCGCTACCGAGAGCCGTGAATTCCCGGGTGAAATGGAATTAATGACAGAGCGGCTACTGATCGAGCTCATACCTGAGAGCGAACTGGCGAAGGAACGAGAAGACGAGAGTTATGCGGCCACTCCATCAGAGTTGAATAGCGTAGATCACGGCACCGTCGGCGAAATCGTAATTTCCGACCTGTCGCGGTCCGTATTGCCGCTGATTCGCTACCGAATCGGCGATATCATCGAGGTGCGCAAGGAGGGTCGCCCGGCCGGGAAGGAGACCGTGAAAGTCCTGGGCCGAAGCAAGAATATTATCTTGCTTGATGGCGTGCCCTTGTACGAGATGCAATTGAACAGCGCTATTGAGCGAGCGCTCGGGGGCCGGGTCTCTGAATGGCGTATCACGGAAAGAGAAGGCGAAGACCGAGGTAAGTACGACCTCTCGATCCAGCCTGCTCCAGGTGAGCACCTGGGGTCTGGCGACCGTGAGGGCGTCATAAATACAATTCGTGAAGAGCGGATCGAATTGGATCGTCTCATCCTGTCGGACTATATTCGTGTCAGTACCGTGGAAACGCTAGGTCAAGACGACGTTCGGGGCGATGCCAAGGCAAAGAGGATTGTCTTGCAGGCATAAAGATCCTTCTCGATCCCTCGAAGAACGAGACGCAGATTCCTCAGAGCGTGGGGGCAGCTTCGTGCCGGCATTAGGGTTCATCGCCTTGCCGAAAGGGAAAGTGGCATGTCGGCGCGAAGCCTACCCAGATGCGGATTTTCTGCCCGGGACGAGAGGGCTGTGCCAGCCGCCGTGCACGGGTACAGCAGAGAACCTCACGAATCAGAGAGTCTCAAGCAACAATAGTATGCTTCCACAACGGGGTGATCGTGGCTTTGGCGAGAGCGACTATGCCGGGGCCGGATGCCTAAGGATGCCTAGGAGCTACCGTGACTGCGCAGGATAGCGGACAATTGACCACTCTACGGTGCAATCCCCCTTATCGGCGTTCGCAGCCTTGACCGGCTACGGGAGCACCAAGCGAACGCTGTTACTTGAGACAGCAGATGTCGATAGCAAGCAGGATACACAGAGCTTGCTAATGTTGGGGGCACACCTCGAACTCCGGTGTACGGGTCGGATCGTTAGCATGACGGCCGTCACCGACAGTGGGAAGGCGATTCTTGCCCATACACTGACAAAGCTCGACGCCTCTGTGCGATCTCAACTAGATGCGTCGGGCAGCCACCTGGAGCTTGAGTTTCCTAAGATACCTGTTGATCTTGAGGAGGAGCAACGGCTCAAGTCACTAACGCCGTTCCAGGTGCTGCGGCACCTGCTAGACGATCTGGCAGAGAACACCGATGACCAAGATGCGCTATGTGTTGGTGGTGTTTTCGGATACGACATGCTTGCCACATTCGAAAACCTGCCGGACGTGACGTCCGGGGTCAACCCATGTCCCGATATGGTCTTTTACCTGGCGGAAACCCTGCTTGTCATCGACCATGCGGAACGCACTACCTCCTTGCAAACCACGGCATTTGTTGGCCCCACTGCACCGCAGGATTGGGCGACCGCGAACCACCTGTTCACGCGGTATGAACGGTCGATTCGCACGCTCACGCCAAAGTTAGAGGTCACTGGAAAGCCGGTTCCGGATGCACCGCTGGCAGTCGACATCAGTGACGAGGAATTCTCGGGGCGGGTAAATCGGCTCAAGGGCCACATTGATATCGGTGATATATTTCAGGTCGTCCTTTCCCGATGCTTCAGTCTTCCCTGCGCGGATACGTTCGTGGCGTATCAACAACTCAAGTCCCTAAATCCGTCACCCTATATGTTTTACGTGAACGACCCGGATTTCGTTTTGTTCGGGGCGTCGCCCGAAAGCGCTTTGCGCTATGAAAGTAACACACGAAAAGCGACGGTCTGCCCTATAGCAGGAACACGAAAGCGGGGGAAAAAGCCGAACGGCGACCTGGACACGGAATACGATGCCCGTATCGAGCTCGAGCTACGAACCGATGAAAAGGAACTCTCTGAGCATTTGATGCTAGTCGATTTGGCCAGAAACGACCTCGCCAAAATCAGTGCCGCAGGAACTCGGCACGTCGAGCAGCTCCTGAAGGTGGATCGCTACAGTCACGTCATGCATCTCGTATCGAAGGTTGCTGGAACACTTAGGGACGACCTGGATGCGCTCCATGCCTATCAAGCCTGCATGAACATGGGGACGCTCGTGGGCGCGCCGAAGATTAAGGCCGCTGAACTGATCAGGCAGGTCGAAGGCACCCGACGTGGCAGCTACGGCGGGGCGGTCGGCTATATCAACGGTCGTGGTGATCTCGACAGCTGCATCGTGATTCGGTCGGCTTGTGTGGTGGATGGCGTAGCGCACATCCAGGCTGGCGCTGGCATAGTGCTTGATTCAGACCCGATCGCCGAGGCAAATGAGACAAGGAGTAAGGCAAACGCGGTGATCACTGCGGTATTGAAGGCAAACCTCATTGTGACGGAAAAGTCCATGGCTGCCGAGGCCATTCCCGTAACCCAATAAAGAGCCGTTGAGATGCGAAATACACATATTTTCGTATTGGATAACTTTGATTCCTTTGTATACAACCTTGTTGACGAATTCAGGTTGTCTGGGCACCGCGTGAGCGTGTTTCGAAACAATGTCCCCTCAACGACAATCAAGCAGGCCATGGACAACTGCGCGGACTCGGCAGTTTTGGTCCTATCCCCGGGACCGGGCAAACCCAGCGAGTCTGGTTGTATGCTCGATCTAATTGATTTGTGTGCCGGTCAGTTTCCGATCGTGGGCATATGTCTCGGGCACCAAGCCATCGTCGAATACTTTGGTGGAGCGGTCGATCGTGCTCCGGAAATCAGGCACGGCAAGTCCAGCCACGTTAGCCATGACGGTAAGCGAATGTTTTCCGGGCTCAAGCAACCCTTGCCTGCGGCCCGCTATCACAGTTTGGCGGCTACGCATGTGTCCGACAGTTTATCGATCAACGCCAGCTACGAAGATATACCAATGGGTGTTGTCAACGACGACTTGCGAATCGCCGGATTCCAGTTTCATCCGGAGTCGATTCTCACCACCGATGGGACATCACTACTGAGACAAACAGTGGAATGGGCTACGGCGTCATAACTCGTAGGCTGGCACGCCCGAGCTGACGTGGCATGACCTACCAACCCGAGCCCCCCTTGATGCGTTGTCGTGTCCATAGGTGGAGCGCTAGGGATATGAAACCAAGCCACAGTTGCATAACGAGAACAAATCGCCGCTGCTGATACACAGATAACTGACACCAAAGCACTAGGAAACCGTTAGTGAATACATTGCTCGATCCGTTCTTCGGCACATACGGGGGAATGTACGTTCCCCAGATTCTCATGCCGCCTCTGAGGCAGCTCGAGAAGGAGTTTGTTGCTGCGCGTGACGATCCATCCTTTTGGCGCGAGTTCCGAGGAATATTGAAAGAATATGCGGGGCGTCCAACGCCATTAACGCGAATCCGTAACCTCACGAGGGGGACACGAGCCAGGGTCTACTTGAAGCGAGAGGACCTGCTGCATGGCGGCGCGCATAAGACCAATCAGGTTCTGGGTCAAGTGCTGCTCGCACAACGTATGGGAAAGCGGGAGATCATAGCCGAAACCGGGGCGGGCCAACATGGTGTAGCGACCGCGTTGGCATGTGCGCTCGCGGGGCTGAGTTGTCGCATCTATATGGGCGCGACGGATGTACAACGGCAAGCGCCAAATGTGTTTCGCATGAAGCTGATGGGGGCTGAGGTCATTCCCATCCGATCGGGTGCAAGTACCCTAAAAGATGCCTGCAATGAAGCCCTTCGTGATTGGTCGGCAAGCTATGACCGAGCTCACTATCTTCTTGGTACTGCGGCAGGACCGCACCCTTATCCGACAATCGTCAAGGAGTTTCAGCGGGTCATTGGCGAAGAGGCCAAGGCGCAGATTCTAGAAATCGAGGGAAGGCTGCCTGACTCAGTCATTGCCTGTGTGGGTGGAGGGTCGAACGCAATAGGAATATTCGCAGATTTCATCGACGAATCGGCCGTCGCATTAATCGGTGTCGAGCCCGCAGGCAAAGGAATCGAGACCAGCCTGCATGGCGCGCCACTGCGCCACGGTCGGAACGGAATCTTCTTCGGCATGCATGCCCCGGTCATGCAGGACCAAGACGGCCAGATAAAGGAGAGCTACTCCGTTTCAGCAGGGTTGGACTTTCCGGCAGTAGGTCCAGAGCACGCATATCTTCAGGAGATAGGGCGAGCGACTTACGAGTCCGCTACAGACGATGAAGCGCTCGAAGCGTTTCAGGCATTGTCAAGAAACGAGGGAATCATTCCTGCCTTGGAATCCGCCCACGCGGTCGCCCACGCGTTGCACCTAATCAAGCAGGCCCCGACGAAGGAACAAGTCATAATCGTGAACCTATCCGGGCGAGGCGATAAGGATATCTACAATGTAGCTGGTCTACTGAGTGGTTTGAGCCCGCAGGGGAACTCTTTATGTGAAACGGGGCAGGGCATGGAGGCCATGTCACCGCTGGACGAGTGCGCAGGAGACGCGGCAGCGTCATGAGTGCTA
>JARRRG010000389.1:0-3642 GCA_037380965.1 Deltaproteobacteria bacterium | reverse complement strand
CAACGTCAGCGTTCCCCTGAAAAGAAGAAGAGTTCAGCGAGGTAGACCCTTCATCGTCTGTGGCGTTCACGTCAGCGCCGTTGGCAAGCAATATGCGCACGATCTCGGAATGTCCTTGTTCTGCCGCTTCCATCAACGGGGTTCTGCCGGTGTCATTACGGCCGTTTACGTCCGCGCCCCGGTCCAGCAGCAACTCGAGCACCTCGGTTTGCCCGTAGAACGCGGCCACAAGCAAGGGCGTGAAGCCCGCGTCGTCCCTGGATTCGATATCCGCTCCCAGATCGAGCAGAACGCTCACCACATCCGGGTGTCCTTTTTCCGCGGCCCAATTGATGACCGGCCTTCCGTGTGCATCAATGGAATCGACATCGCTCCCCTGGGAGACGAAGTCCTGTACCGCGTCGGAGTCGCCAATCATGCAGGCTTCGAGCAGAGAGAGCTGCGCGCCCGCGTCCCGGAGCAATTGCACGATTTCTGAATGCCCGCCCCGGACTGCCCATGTCAGGGCTGAGTTGTCATCCTCATCGCGGACCTCGATCTCCGCCCCGTGTTCCACGAGGGTTCGCACCGCATCGATGTGTCCTTCCCATGAAGCGCCCATGAGCGCTGTCTGGCCATGATGATTTGTGGCATCGATATCCGCGCCTCGTTCCAGGAACAGTTTCACCAGGGCCTCATGCCCGCGGCTCGATGCCCACATGAGCGCGTTCGAGCCGTAACCGTCCTGGGTCCAGAGATCCACACCCCATTCCAGGAGGAGTTCGGCAATCTCGTAATGACCTCCCTCCGCGGCATGGGTCAATGCAGTCCTGCCATGGCTGTCCGCGCGGCTCGCGTCGTCCCCCTGGTCCAGGAGGAGACGTACTACCTCGATACGTCCGTTGTGAACCGCGTATATGAGCGCTGTGAGCCCATTGTAATCCGTGAGATGGAGCGCCGCGCCCTCATCCAGGAGCAGGTCAACCACGTCCGCGTACCCCATCGCGGATGCCGCGATGAGCGCGGTCACGCCGTCTTCGTCGGCCGCATCGATCCGCGCGCCTTCGTAGAGGAGCAATTTCACAATGTCCGTGTTTCCCGCGCGGGCCGCTTGCATGAGCGCGCTCGCTCCATGCTCGTCCGCCGCGTTCACATTCACGCCCGAATCCACCAACGCCTGTATTTCCGGTAGAGCTGTGGCCGTCCCGGCAAGCTCCGACAGCCTGCTGTTCTCATTGGATCCCATTACCTGTACCCCTCGACCGCTTCATCCTGCTCTGTTGTCGACTCTGAACCTTCTCCGTCATAATAAATGGAGAGGATACCATACCCGTCACACATTTCTCAGCACCCGAATCGTGAATCCTGATGGCCGAGGACCTCGCGTGCACGCTGATGAGGACTTGGCGCTCGGTCCCCAATATACCCACACGGTGCGGTCAGTGAGCTCAGCCGCTCATCGATCCATTATCGCGGGCAAGGTCGGACGCGCGGTCGAAGCGGAGGTCACGTATCAGCGAGAAGGTGATCCGGTAGTGGAGCTTCAGCAAGCACCCGGCGCCTCCTTGGGCGGAGACGGGAAAGATATGATCAACATCACGATAGAATGAGTTTTTTTGGGTACAGGGGAACGATCCCGCGACTGATTGGTGCGCACAGGCCCGGGAATGATAAGATAGCCCGTAATTTCCAAAAACCTTTTCCGGGCGGAAGGAGGCTCGATCATGTCCACAGCAACGGTTCGCGGCGAGACACGAGTACGAGGGTTCAATGATACGGAATTCGATTTTCAGTTGCTCCGCTCCCTGGGAGCTACGGCCACCGGAGGGGGATCGGTGGGCGAATGCCTCAGTATAGCGGCACGCACGGCCGACGGCGTTCCTGCGAGCTGGGTTCAAAATTTTTCGTCCATGGCTGACATGGTCGACCGAGAAGCCCATCGATGTCTTGACGAGGGTCACGTGGTATCCGCGCGTGACCTTTTTTGCCGAGCGGCCATGTACTATCGAGCGGCTGAGTACTTCGAGCACTTTGACGACCCGAACCACGATGCGCTGGGTCTTCGGAGCAGAGACTCTTTCCATGCCGCGTGCTCGCTCTTTTCCCCACGGATCGAAGTCCTTGATATCCCCTATTCCCCTGTTCCTCTCCCTGGCTATTTTGCGCCGGCACCGCATGCTCGAGGCCCCAACCAAACACTCATCATCCTCGGCGGTTTCGACTCCAGTGGGGAGGAGTTGTACTTCCAGTGCGGGGTGGAAGCACTGAGACGCGGCTTCCACATATTCTTTTTCGATGGACCGGGGCAGACCGGCATGATGCGTTTACAGCCCAAGCTGCCATTCCGCCCTGACTATGAAGTTGTTCTCCGGCCGGTACTGGATTACCTGCTTACTCGAGAGGATGTGGATGCCGAGCGCATCGCTCTGGTGGGAATCAGCTTCGGCGGTTATCTCGCGCCGCGGAGCGTGTGTGGCGAACCCCGCGTCCGCGCGCTGATCGCGAACTCGCCCGTTACCGACTGGGGTGCGTACCTGGGTGGATTTTTCGGGCCCCATGCCGATGAGGAGCCGGATTTCACCGACGAGGATCTGGCTGAGCTCCCCGACGAGGTGATTACCCCGCGACAGAAGCAAATGACGCTCCACTCATTTCGAAAATTCGGAACCAAGACCTGGTATACCTTTCTCAAACGGATCGCGGATTTTCGACTGACCCCGGAAATGATGGCGACCATCGAGTGTCCTGTGCTTGCCTGTGTGAGTGAAGGTGAGGGGGCGGAACCGATGCGCCAGTACGAACAGTTCGTCAAGGAGGTCGCGGGCCCGGTGACGCAACATACCTTCGGCATTGCGTGGGGAGCGGATGCTCACTGCCAGTTGGGAAATCTGTCACGTTTCGGTCAGGTGGCGTACGATTGGCTCGATGATCTTTTTGGTTCAAGGCAGTGATGGTCAGGGGCTCATCACCGATTCCCGGTGCTCTCCAGGATCAAGAGGCCGGCCGGGTCATCGGGTGATGCAGCGGCCCTCGTCCACGTTCATGACTACCCGCGGCCCAGATAGCTATCCTCGATGCTTTTCACGAGGCTCGTCATGGTGGAGTAGCATGGGGTGGGGACACCGGTTTCTTTTCCGTATTCCACGACCTTCCCACCCAGGAAATCAATCTCGGTCCGTGTCTGGTTGGCAATATCAAAACACATGGAATCCTTATGGACTCCCACCTTTTCGAGATAACCCAGTGCCTGTTCGAGGTACTCGGTTCCGAGGTCGAATCCCTTTGCCTTGGCCACGGCAAGGATCTCCTGGAAACAGGCGTCGGCAATTTCTCTGGTCGGCGGAAACTCGAGGGCTTCCTTTATGGTCCGGTCCGTTACCGCGCATATGGAGGCCAGGGTGCATTTCATGATCATCTTCTTCCAGACATAGAGTTTGATGTCATCCACAAACTCCGTGTCCAGGCCGCCTGCGGAGAACAACTCGGCAATCCGCAAGCCCAGGTCCCGGTTTTCGGGAACCACGCTGCCCAGGTGATTCGGTCGATTGAAAAAGGCCATTGCAACTTCAGCAGGCCCCTGCAATGAAACACCGTAGTTCAATGACATGCGAAACGCCGCGTCCGCGCCGAATGCGTCAGCAATGAGGTCCTCGGTGCCAAGGC
>JARRRG010000388.1:0-6739 GCA_037380965.1 Deltaproteobacteria bacterium | reverse complement strand
TTCGGATTCTCCCGGTGGTATGCCGCTCCTATCTTTTCGACCTCGTCGAAGCTGACGAGAGACTCAGTCTCGTACCTGCGCAGGCCCTTCACGTCTATGACGATAATCTTTTTCAGATCCGGCAGGTCGTCGAAAACCTCGAGGACCTTGTCCGCCTGCTCCTGATCTCCCACGACGACAAAACGTGATCGGGAATGGCCCAGCACATATCTCACCTGGTCCGGAGGATTGGTGGGATACACCCCCACGGTCATGGCCCTGGCCGCTTGTGTTGCCAGGTCCGCGTACAGCCACTGCTGGTTGTTCTCCGAGAGGATCGATATGGCCTCTCCCCTCTCGAGTCCGAGCTTCACCAGGCCGAGAGAGAAGTTACGGACGTGCTCCAAATATTCGTTCCAGGATATCTCCCTCCAGATGCCGAGCTCCTTTTCTCTGAGCGCAGTTCGAGTACCGAATCTCCGGACCTGACTCAGAAACAGTTGTGGCAATGTTTCGGTGCTCATGGGCGTATCCTGGATCGTGCGGGTCATTGCGCGTGCATCGTGAGCGAAGGCTCAAGACAGCCAGCGTTTTCGTCGCTTGTAATGCTTCACGTCACGGTAACTCTTCTTCTGTCCCACCTCCGTAAGACCGAGATAGAATTCCTTGACGTCCGAATTTTCCGCGAGTTTCGCGCTCGGGCCGTCGAGCACGATCTTCCCGTTTTCCATGATGTATCCATAGCTGGAAAATTCCAGGGCTATGCTGGCATTCTGCTCGACGAGCAAGACCGAGACATTCTCCTCCCGGTTAATGTCCTGCAAGATGCCGAATATCTCTTCCACGATGATAGGGGCCAGCCAGAGTGACGGCTCGTCCAGCATCAGCAAACGCGGCCGGCTCATCAGCGCCCGACCGATGGCGAGCATCTGCTGCTCGCCTCCACTGAGATAGACGGCCAAATCGTCTCTTCGGGGCCGAAGCACGGGGAAGTGCCCGAAAATTCTCTTCAGATCCTGACGTACGCCGGGTCCGTCCGACCGGATGTACGCGCCCACTTTGAGGTTTTCCTCGACGGTCAGTTCGTCAAAGACCCGTCTCCCCTCCGGGACCTGGGAAATCCCGAGACGCACCACTTTCTCCGGCGGCAAATGATTGAGCAGCGTATCCATAAAATGGATGGTCCCGTCGACGATCTCGCCGTCCGCGGAACCGAGAACCCGGGAGACGGCTTTGAGGGTGGTGCTCTTGCCCGCGCCGTTATTGCCGAGAAGCGCGACAATCCCGCCCGCGGGAACCTCGAGGGAAATCCCCTTAACCACGAGAATCACGTCGTGGTAGACAATTTCCACGTTGTTCATTTTGAGCACCTCACCCGCCTCCATCTTATGCGCTCTTTCCCAGATAGGCTCGTATCACCGCGGGATCATGCCTGATATCCTCGGGATTGCCTTCGGCAATTTTCCGCCCGAAATCGAGCACGCAGATACGGTCGGAGATGTCCATGACCACCGCCATGTCGTGCTCGACGAGGAGAATCGTGATTCCCATCTCTTCCTGTATATCGAGGATAAACCGGGCCATATCTTCGGTCTCTTCCGCGTTCATTCCTGCCGCGGGCTCGTCGAGCAACAGGAGCGTCGGTTCGGCCACGAGCGCCCTTCCCAGCTCAACCCGTTTTTGGATGCCGTAGGGGAGCGCATGAACCGAGCTCTTTCGAACATGCTCGATCTCGAGGAAATCGATGATTCGCTCGGCCTTCACCCGCAGATCCATCTCCTCTCTGAGGGCCCGACCCCAGAATATTCCGGCCCCGATGGGTCCGGAGGAGAGCCGGTTGTGCCCGCTCAGGAGCAGATTGTCCAGGACGGTCATGTGACTGAACAACGCGATATTCTGAAACGTCCTCGCGATACCGAGCTTCGAGATTCGAGTCGTCTTTACTTGCAACAGGTCGCGTCCCTCGAAGCGAATCGAGCCGGAGCTGGGGGTATAGAGCCGGTTGATGCAGTTGAAGATGCTCGTCTTGCCGGCTCCATTGGGACCGATGATGGCGAAGATCTCTCCTTTTTCCACATTGAAGCTCACGGAGGAGAGGGCCCTGAGCCCTCCGAAGCTCAAGGAGAGATTGCTCACTTCAAGTTGCGCCATGCCATAGCTCCCCACTCGGACATTTCATCAATGCGAGAAGTTGCTCGAGAGAAATTCCACAACGTCCCTGGCCATAGCCCCGCGGAAAACCTTCTCTACGCCCATTTCAAGCAGGGTGCCCACGTCTTCCGGGGGCAAGATCCCGCCGATGATGACCGGAATGTCATCCACTTCTCGCCGTTTGAGCTCGGCCATGAGCTTCCTGGTGATGCTGAGGTGTTCACCGGAGAGGAAGCTGAGACCGATCACATCCACATCTTCCTCGATCGCGCCTTGCACGACCATTTCGACAGTGTTGTAGAGACCGAGATAGACCACTTCGAAGCCTTCTCTCTGCAACAAGGCCGCGAGGACCTTCGCGCCGCGGTCATGGCCGTCCAGGCCGGTTTTCGCGAGGAGAATGCGTATGGGCTTCGTTGATGGCATCGTGGTGTCCTACCTCGAGGGATTGAGCTTACGCTTGAAGGTACTCGGGCAATATCTCTTCCACGTAGTTCTTGCCGCTCACCCGGCCGGCCGCGATGATCCCCGCATGAATCGCCGCGTCATTGGCCGCCATTGAGCACTCCGAGCTGTCTGACGCATGATAGAGGCCCTCGACATAGGGACACTTGGCACGCGGCCTGGCGTTTCCCACCTGAAAGGGTGCCTGTGCTACCGGAACCAGGTTGTCCGACACGGTGTACAGCGTCCATTCGAGGGCCTCTTTGAACCCGGGATAATGATTTTCCATGTAGGCCTTCATGCGATCGTATGCCAGGTGCACGAGCTCCTTGTCGTGACACTGGCTGTCGGTGAGTGAGACATACGCGTCGAGCAGTTGCTTGCCCGCGGGAGCACGTTCCGGGTCCATGCCGGAGCTGTCCCAGAAGCCCATGCGAATGTCGCTGTCGAATCCGTCTTCCCTTCCGGCAACCCGGGGAACAAAGGTCAGGTGTTGCTGCACGATCGGCTTGCTCAATGCGAAATAGACCGCACCGATGCCGGCTCGCCAGAATCCTTTCACCCGCTTGACGAACGTGTGGGGGAAATGCTTTTCCGGGATGTACCGGAACATCGAGTTGACCAGCCCGGAGTTGATCACCACGGGACAATCGATCTTCTCCTGCTTTCCCTCTATCTCCGCGAGAACTCCCCGGACCTTTTGGTCCTCGATGAGCACCTCCTGGACCTCGGCCCCGGTAATTACCGTGCCCCCGCTCTCCTCGATCACCTCGCACAGAGACATGGGTATCCGGACAAAACCCGGCGCGGCCGGAGTCGAGCATCCCCCGTAGGAGAAGCGCTTGCCGGCTCTCGCCACCGCTCGATTCATCAGGATGTTGTCACCCGCGGAGATGTTGGCCGGGTCATTGATCGTGCAGTTCATGGTTGCGTTGACGTAGTGGAACTCGTGGGTGTTCGCGTTCCCCCTTTTCCGAACCGTTCTCGAAGTGGTACAGCTCTCCGCGGTGCCACCATCCCGCGCTTACCGCGGGATAGAGCTTCAGCGGTTTTCCAAGGTATGTCAGACAGGTATTCGTTCGGCCTTTCTCGGTGATCATCAACGTATGGATACCCGCCTCAAAGGTGTATCCGTCCAGGTATCCCTGACCGAACAGCTCGGGCAGGTCCGGCTCCGATTTCACGTACCAGGTGCACGCGGCCTTGCCAATGAGCGTGCGATAGCTGTCTGCATCTTCATGCGTGAAGTCGAAGGAGATGTCCCGGCCGCCGATTCGAGCCGCGCGTTCCAGTACGAGGACCCGGGCCCCTTCTCTCTGCGCGAGGATCGCGCCGGCAGTGGGACCGCCCACACCCGCTCCAATAACGATCACGTCGAACGACTCTTGCTTCATCTCATCCTCCCCGGACCGGGCATCGCAATCAGAAGAACGGATGGGAGAGCACGCCCAATGGGTCGTACGGCTCTCCCATTACCTGGCGGACCGTGCCCAGGACTTCGGCCAGGGTGGCACGGGCCTTGGCCGCGTTGATCATCGCGGGCATGAGATTCTCCTTTTCACCCTCTTCAGCCCTTGATTTCAGATCGAGCAACGCCTTCTTCACCTGCTGTTCGTCCCGCGTCCGCTTGAGCCGTCTGATTCGGGAGATCTGCTTCTCTGCGGAATCCGACGAGACACGGTGGACGGACGTCATCTTCGGTTCCTCATCCGTGGTGAACGCATTGAGCCCGACAACGATCCGCTCGTTACTCTCCACTTCGGTCTGATAGCTCAGCGCAGCCTCTTCGAACTGAGCGTCCAGCCAGCCGGTTTCGAGGACCCGCCTCATGCCGCCTTCCTGCTCGACCTTCTCCATGAGGGCGAGGATCTCTTCTTCCATCCGGTCGGTAAGGGCTTCGATGTAGTAGCCTCCGCCGAGCGGGTCCGCCACCTGCGCGACGCCGGTCTCATACGCGAGAATCTGTTGGGTGCGAAGGGCGAGTCTCACCGATTCTTCGGTCGGCAACGAGATCGGCTCGTCGTAGGAACAGCAGTGAAGCGACTGGACGCCGGCGAGAACCGCGGCCAGCGCTTCGTACGCCACTCGTACGATATTGTTCTCCGGTTGATGGGGCACGAGGGAACAGCCGGCCGTGTGTACTCCGAACTTGAACTTCAACGATCTCGGGTCTTTGGCCCCAAAGCGTTCCTTCATGAGCCGAGCCCAGATCCGCCGGGCGGCCCGCAACTTCGCGATCTCCTCGAAGAAATCTATTTGCACGGAACAGTAGAACGCGAATCTCGGGGCAAAGGAGTCGATATCGAGGCCCCGTGCAAGCGCACCCTCGATGTACAGGAGCGCGAGCGACAATCCGAACGCTATCTCCTGCGGCGCGTTGAGACCTTGCTCCCGGAGATCGTAGAGGTTCACGTTGATCGGATACCAGCGGGGCATGTGAAGGGTGCAGTACTCGATGACATCCACCGAGGTTTTCAGGGCCAGCGGAAGCGGCGACGATACGGCAAAGCCCGCGTACCGGCAATGGATAGGATCGTTCTGCGTAGTGCCCGCCAGGTCTTCCGGCTTCAACCCGCGCTGCTCGGCCAGGGCCACGTATTGAGCCAGCGTGACTGGAGTCTGGGTCGAGGATATGATGAGCGACATGCTGACCTGATCCAGGGGAATGCCCTGCATGAGCAATTCCATATCCTCGAGGGAGCAGAGCGGTACCCCTTGCACGCCCACGTCGTCCACCGCGCGGGGATGGTCTGAATCGAGGCCCATGATGCTCGGATTGTCCGGTATGACGTTGAGGCCGCCCACACCTTCTCCCAGAAAGAACTTCAGGCGCTCGTTCGTCTCCTCCGGAGTCCCGTATCCGCACACCTCCCGGAGCGTCCAATACCGCCCGCGGAACATGTCCGGGTGGATTCCCCTCGTATAGGGAAACTCGCCCGGGTCGCCGATGTTTCCCCGATAGTCCCGGGACGCGACATCCTCGGGACCGTAAAAGTCCTTGAGGGGCAGACCGGACCATGTCTTACGGCTCGCGGCCTTGTGGGCGGTCACTCCTTCAAGCGCGTCCGATGTGTTGAGCAGCTTCTCAAGACCGTCCATTTCCAGTCTCAGTCCATCCTCAAGTGAGAGTTGAATTCCGCTGTCGATGCATTCCTTGACCACGGAGATTGCAGCAGCGGCACGCTCACTGAACTGATTCGCGTACGCGAGGCACTCATCCATGAGCGACGCGCTCGGAAAAATTCGGTCCACGATGCCCAATCGCAGCGCTTCGTTCGAGTCCAGGAGCTGGGAATCGTAGATGATCCGCTTTGCCCGCGCCTTGCCGATCAAGCGTGAGAGACGCTGCGTGCCGCCCGCGCCGGGGAGCAGTCCCAGCCTGACTTCAGGAAGGCCTATCCTGGCCCCGTTGTCGGCCATGAATCGAAAATCACAGGCCAGTGCCAGCTCCAGACCTCCGCCCATGGCATGACCGTTCACGGCCGCGATCACGGGAAACGGGAGCGCCTCGATCTCATTGATCGCAGCCTGCAGCCGGGTATTGAAACCGACCATCTGAGCCACGAGGTCCGGTCCCTCCATGTGTCGTCTGATCATCTTGATGTCCGCGCCCGCGATGAACAACTTCTCGAGGCGACTCGTGACAACGAGCGCTCGCACGTCGGACGACTCCCTCTTGAGCGCGGCGACGGCTTCCTCCAGCTCAGCCACCACTTCAAGGTTCAGCCCGTTGGCCGGCGGCGAATTGAAGGAGAGCACCCGCGTCGCTCCGATACGATCCATGTCCAAACAGGTCACATCCCCACTCCTGGTTCAGCTCACGTATGGTCTCGCAATGATCATCCGCTGCATCTCGGAGGTGCCCTCGACGATGCGGAGCAGCCGGACATCCCTATAGAAGCGCTCAACCACGCATTCCCTCATGTATCCCATTCCGCCGTGAATCTGCACGGCACAGTCCGCGGCCCGACCGGCCGCCTCCGAGGCAAAGAGCTTGGCCATCGCGGCTTCGGCGGCCTGGTCTTGGCCCGTCTCCATGGCCTGTGCCACGTCGTAGACCATGAGGCGGGCCGCGCGTATATCGGTTGCCATGTCCGCGATCATTCCCTGGATGAATTGGCGCTTTGCAATGGGCCGACCGAATTGGACCCGCTGCTTCGCATAC
>JARRRG010000387.1:0-5357 GCA_037380965.1 Deltaproteobacteria bacterium | reverse complement strand
CCCGTGGGAAAGAAAGTGATTTTGCGATCTGTTCCGACCCGGCGGGAGCTTGGTACGGAAAAAAGGGTCGAACTGGAGGAGGAACGATACCACTGCCCTCATTGCGGGTACGCGCTGTTCCGTGGCTCCAAATCATGTCGCAACTGCAGAGAGCCTGTGAATCAGGACTAATTCCACTGTAGTGCCGGCTCGTTCTCAGCCGGGGAACGGAACCTGTTTCCGGTGAACTGCCGTGAGACAGCGTCTCAGTCAGGTACGGGCGCGCTCGAACCTGAAGCCGTACTGCCCGGGCTCCTCTCCGTTCCCGGTCGCGATCCAGGAGCATCGATCGGCCGGTCCGTGTGGTTCGCCGTCGCTTCCTCCTTCCGAGCGAAGCGGGCCGACGTGATTTTGCCCTGCCGGCCGGACGGAGAGCCCGATCCTTGATCCTCAGCAGTGCGAGCAGGAGGGAAAGGAGTGTGCAAGTTCAATGCTGTACGGTGCGATGAATTTCCCGGTGAGGCCATTCCTCGACGAGCTTCGGATCTTCTCGTCACTCGGGTTCGACTACCTGGAATTGGCCATGGATCCCCCACGGGCCCATTATGAGACGATCCGCGGTCACAGGGACGCGCTCTTGAGCAGCCTCGAGGATCTCAACATGGGGCTGGTCTGCCACCTGCCGACCTTTCTCTCCACGGCTGACCTCAACCACGCGCTGCGACAAGCCTCACTCAAAGAGATGCTGGCATCACTCACGGTCGCGGCCGATCTCCGGGCACGCAAGGTCGTGCTCCACCCGAGCTACATCACCGGACTCGGCGTGTTCGTGATGGATACGGCGAGGGAGTATGAGCTGGAGAGTCTCGAGGCCATCGTACAAAAGGCGGACGAGCTCGGTTTGCAGGTCTGCCTGGAGAACCTCTTTCCCCAGCTCCGATCACGGGCCGAACCGGACGACTTTGCGGAGATTCTCGAGCGATTTCCCACCGTGCAGCTCACCCTTGATCTCGGCCATGCGAATATCGGCAGCAAAGGTGCAAAGAGAGCGCTCGAATTCATCGAACGGTTTCCCGATCGCATCGGCCACGTTCATGCCGGTGATAACCTCGGAAAACGTGACGACCATCTCCCTATCGGAGTGGGGAATGTCCAGTTTCCCGCTGTCCTCAAGGCCCTGAAAGGCATCGGATACGATGCGACGGTCACATTCGAGGTCTTCGCACCCGATCGTGATTATCTGAGGGTCAGCAGAGAAAAATTCGCTGCAATGCTTGCCGCCCTCTGAACGAGTCCTCGAAAATATGGTCGGATTGAGAATGAGGGTGCATAGTGCCCGCTCATGTGGAGTCGGAATCGCTCGTCGACGTTTCCCTCGCAGGTAGGCTCTGCTCCCACTCCTTGATAAAGAGGGGGAGGAAGGTAGCCACGTCCTCCACAACACAGACATCGGCAACATTGAATATCGCCGCGTGGGGGTCACTGTTCACGGCAACGATGAAATGGGCGCCCCGCATGCCGGACAAATGCTGCTGAGCCCCTGATATGCCGCATGCAAAGTAGAGTTCGGGTGTTACGGTGGCGCCCGTAAGACCCACTTGCTTCTTGTACTCGAGCCACCCGAGGTCACATACCGGCCGTGTGCCGCCCACAGCCGATTTGGGAAACAGAGCGGCAAGCCGGTCAATGAGGTCCAGATTCTCCCTCTTCCCTATGCCTCTTCCCGCGGAGACAATGATATCGGCCTCTTGAAGCCCGGAATCCTCTGCTTGCCCGATCGTGACCCCAAGGGATCGCGATCTCCGGGGCTCAAAATCGACCCGCCTGATATCGACGGCTCCCGGAATCGTATCCTCAGACGTAGTGACCTCGAATGATCCGGGCTGAACCGTCACCACCGCGGCGTCAGTCTCGGGACGGACCTGAGCGACGATCTTTCCGCCGCACATGGTACGGGCGAAACAGACGCGTCCGTCCACCTCCAGGACTCGCTCCACGCCTGTGACACACGACGCGCGTAACCGCACCGCGAGCGCGGGCGCGAGGTCCAGTCCCTCGGTAGTGGCCGCGGCGCAGATATAGGCCGGTTTCAAGACATCGAGGAGGTCTTCCAGGACACCCGTGTAAACCTCCCTGTTGTACGAGAGGAGCCCCGGAATGTGCATCGCGATGACATCGAGGCCGGTGACCTGTACGATCTCATAGGCCGGCCCGGCCACATCATCTCCCAGGAGGACCACTCTCACCGTGGCCGGACGCAACCGTTCAAGCTCCCGTGCGCACGCGAGAACGTCATAGGTGACACGTTTCAGCTTGCCCTGAAAATGTTCCCCGATCACGACGATGTTCTGATCGATCATGGTTCCGTCACTGAATGAGTGATCGTTCCCGCAAAATACGCAGAAGGTGAGCGGCCTTTTCTTGACCGGTTCCATTGAGCACGAGGCCGGCACGCGTGTGCTCGGGATAGGAGACGCGAATCACCTGCTCCGGAGGCTCCGGATCCCCGATAGATCGGCTGTCAATGGTTTCAAGCTCGTACTTGTTTGCCCGAAGAAGTTTGGAAAGCGATGGGTAACGGGGCTCGTTGATCCCCGTCTGAATGGTCAGCACCGCAGGCAACCGAAGTTCCAAAGCATCCCTGAGGCCGCCCTCGATCTCCCGTTCCACACGGACTGTTCCGGTTTCGGGCAAGAGTCGCTCAGAGACCGTCGATGTCGCGCACGGCATGCCGAGAAGCTCTGCGATCATCGACCCGACCTGGCCCTGCATCTCATCTTCAGACATTACTCCGGTGAGTATCAGGTCATACTCACGGTTCCGGGCAAACGAAGCGATCCAGGAGGCCGTGACAAAAGGGCTCAGATAGCCGTCCTCCGGAGTGACGATATGGATGCCGTGCGCGGCTCCCATGCCGAGCGCCCTCCTGATCGCCGCGGATACCCGCGCGGGTCCGACGGAAATGACCTCAATGGAGCTGTCCGCGATGGTTTCGCTGATGCGAACCGCTTCCTCAACCGCGTACTCGTCCGGCCGGTTCATCCTGAACGCGCTTGGCTCCTCCAGCCGTATCCACCGGCCGGTCTCATCAATGAGGAACGACGTTTCAGTCTCACAGACCTGCTTTATGCAAACGAGTAGTTTCGTGGGGCACCGCCTTGTTTTCATCGATGCTGGCGCAGGGAGACACACTCTCCGGGAACCCGGCTCCGGCAAGCCTCCTCGACCTGACCCGGCCGGGACAGTGAAGCCCTACCGTTGCAAGGGAACCGTTCCGATAGCATCTGTGGGATCATGTGAGGATTACCACACGTGAGGGCAGCACATCAAGGTGGTCCGCTTCCCCACGTCGGCTCGTTATGGGTCACGGGAATGACGTAAGGCACAGGGTTCTGAACGCCCTTCCAGAGTCCGCACGGCGGTCCCGGCACAGATGCCCTGCCCCACACTCGAGTGCGGCTGACACGTGCCGGGCCGAGGTGTAACGAACGTTGCACCGGCCAATGAAAACAGCGGATTCGAGCCTCAAATCCGCTGTTCAACGAACAGGATCGGCCGAAGCCGTGTTGTCCGACACCAGGCCGGGGAGACTGCCTGGTGCTTCAATGCCTCTTACTCGAAAAAGCGCAGCGAGCCCTCGAAACGATGCACGCGACTATTCATCGAGGTCTCTAGTGCTCGTATTTCTTCGCATAGGCCGCGTCGTTGTACAGCGGCTCGCCGTACTGCTTCTTGCCATAATTCGCCACAATCCTCTGACCTTCCTTCGAGCCGACGAAGTCAACGAACTCGCTGGCCCACTTCTGACCCGGGGTTGCGCCCGCGGGAGCGCACATCGCATGGTAGGTGTTGATGAGGATTGGATCTCCTCGAAAGAGCACCTTGAGATTGCCCATCTTCTTCTTGTTCACTACCCACGTGCTGCTGTCGGTCATGAAGTAACCTTTTTCGCGATTCGCTCTCTTGAGTGTGGGCGTCATAAAATCTTTGGTAACGATGTACCAGCCGCCCTTGGGAGTGATCCCGGCCATCTTCCAGATCATCAGCTCCTTTTTGTTCGTCCCCGAATTGTCTCCCCGGGAAAAGAATTTCGACTTGGATTTGGCGATTCGCTGGTACGCGTCAGCCGCGCTTTTTGCCGCAGCTATCTTTGCCGGGTCGTTCTTGGGCCCGACAATGTAGAACTCGTTCGACCCGATGAGCGTTCTCTTGGTGGCCCAGCCTTCCTTAACCGCTTTCTTTTCCGCTGCCGGCGCATGGACCATCACCAGGTCCACCTTTTTATTCTTCAACAATTTCAAAGACGCGCCTGAACCCGCCTTTTGCCAACAGATCGAAGTGTTGTGCGTACTGTTGAACTTGTCAGCTAGAGCTTTCACCAGGCCGAGAGCGCCCGGGCTGCCCGTAGCCAGCCGCAGTTTGTTGGGCCCTTTGCCGTACACGGCCGTGCACTTCTCGCCAGCGAGCGACGGGGTCGCGAGGAAGGCCATGAGAGCCAAAACCACCGGAAAATACAGCAACTTACGCATGTCACCCTCACCTCCTTTGCTTGAGATCCGCACCATGCCAAGCCGCGTGCCCGAGTTTCACAACATGAAGTCCATACGAATACGCCTTGCGCGGGGCCTACCGACAGGGTAAAGCCAGGCATTCACCCGCGGACTTTGTCATGCGTGTTCTTCTCCCCGTCTGTGAAACCGTGACCGGCCGGCCTCAGAGGAATACCGCCGCGGACTTGCTCCGCCCCGAGACGACACGGGGCGCTGTGAACGAGCAAACCGGGGCATGCCTGTTATGTCACGAGGGGCATAATGCAAAACGATACAGGAATTGTCAACAGCCGGTCATTTGGCGTAACCGGACCCGATGGTCTTTTATCCGGTGGCCTTTCGCGACCTTTCCCTTGTCGGTCTCAGGAAAAAGAATCCGGGACCGCCCGAGCCTCCGGTTTCCACACTCCGGCCATCCAATGCGATACCGCTCCACGCGCGGTACTCTCCATGAGCTTCCGGCGCGGTTTCGAGCTCATGCCCGAACGAACCCGATGAAACGAGCAGAGCGTATGGGCAAATCGATGGTAAGATAGGGCGGCCGGAACAGGGTCGCTCCGCGCCAGGATGACCGAAGTGGGCGTTCCTCTCTCAATCGGTGACAGGCGCCACACGTTCAGGAGGATAAGGAGATTCGGCTCCAAAGCTTGAAACGGCGCCGGGGAATGAGAGGGCACTCATGGGGCGCACAATGGACCGGGGCATGGACCTGTGAGCACAGGGTGAGGGAATGGAGAACCCGAGAGAACGAGTAAGGCGCGCGTTCCGTCATGTTAACCAGGAAAGGATACCGCGCGGGGAGCTTTGGTTGGCCGCGGGACTGTTCGA
>JARRRG010000386.1:0-3649 GCA_037380965.1 Deltaproteobacteria bacterium | reverse complement strand
GAAAAGAAACCAAAGGGGTCGAAGAGTTCCGGATCAATTGAAACGATTTCCGTGGAGGAAAAAATGGAATTTTATCAGTGTATTGAGAGCCGAAGAAGTTGTCGGTCCTTTCTCCCCAAGGCTGTGGACAAACAAACCGTGACAAAGATCCTTGAGGCGGCGAATCGAAGCGCTTCTTACATGAACACCCAGCCCTGGGAGGTCTTTGCTGTCTTGGGCGAGAAAAGGGACAACCTGGCCAAGAAACTCCTCGAGGCGGCCGGGTCAGGCACGACTCCGCATCCCGATTTGGCCTTTCCCAAAGAATGGCCTGGCCACATAGAGAAGAGAGCCAAGGAACATCGGCTCCGGCGTTTCAAAGCTTTGGGAATCGACCCTAATGACACAGAGAGGGTGCGCCAAAGCGCTCAGAGGAATTATGAGTTTTACGGTGCGCCGTGCGTCCTCTTCCTGGGCATGGAAAAATCCCTCACCCCGTGGTCGATCTTTGACCTTGGCCTCTTTACTACCAGCGTCCTCCTGGCCGCGCAGGCAGAAGGACTGGGAGGCTGTCCTCAAGCCCTGCCTATGGGCTTTCCGGATCCTATCCGGAGCGAACTTGGAATCCCTCCCACGATCTCCCTGATCCTTGCCATATCCATGGGCTACCCTGACATGGAGGCCGCGGTTAACCAGTATCGTTCGACCCGGAGGGAAGTGAGTGAATTCGTGCAGTGGTTCGGTCCCAATGAATAGCATCACCCGCGCTGTCCCCGTGAGCCCGGGATGGCGCCGGCCTTGATCCGCAGAGGATCGACGGGCAAAACCGCGGCACATTTGAACAGCGGACAAAAGACGGCACAACTATGCTCCGGTGCCGGAAGGCCGGATGCGGGTGATTCCGTGTGAGCCGCGGCGAGCGACACCTGAGACGCTCGCGCGGAATTGCCGGGCCCGACCCCTGGGGACGGCATTGACACCGCATTCGTAAATCACAATTGTTATAGGGGTTCTCAAAGGGCCTGTCGGAATACTCTTTGCCCGGCGACGCTCAATCTTGTAGTTGCCTCCGGAATGGGGTGGCTTGGAGAGGAGAGATTCTCCCCTCCGAATCCAATTGGATCACAGCGCTGCCGACCATCTCTCCGGCTATCCGAGGCAAAGCCACGGAGGTATTCCGACGGAAATCTTGTCCGGTTCCTTTTTCAGCGAAGCCTCGAAGAATGCTCTACGGACATTCATTCTCAATCCGACCATATTTTCGGGAACCGTTATAGGATTCCGACCGGTTCCTCAATCCGGTCACGCCGGTCAGAATAATCCGCGTGCCCCCACCCTATTCGGCACGAGGCTCTTTCACGCCGAGTGTATCCGCCGGGATCATTGGATCGACAGAGAGTATGCCACGTCCTTACGATCTCAGAACCACCCTCGCGACCGCGTGAGGCCGTTCGATTCGACACCCCTGGGGAAGCAATGGGCACGCGGCCGGCACAGGACTCCCGAAAGTCATTCGTCCTTCAGGATTTCACCGGTCAAATTGTCCACGATCACGGGGGTGGCGAAATAGTCGATTGAGGGTCCGGAGCCATATTTCTCCGCGACAAATTTCTTCCACTCATCCGTATAGACTCGTTCGGCATGGTCCCGTGATTTCCACAGGTACACCCCTCCCGCGGTTCCCCCATCCTCGGAGAGGAGATAATACTTGCGGATCAATCCATCTGCTTGCTGATATCTGGGTGCCGTACTGGCAAAGATATCCCGGGCTTCATCTCTGGTCACCGGTTGCGGGAGCTTGAACCGAACAAATGCTGTAATCATGCCATTCTCCTCCTTCCCGTACGGTTTCCGGTTTGCCGGTCACACGGTTCCGGCTACCTACGAATCGATACTATACCCGCGCGCGGCTGCCAATTCCACCCTTCTCTCGGGTGACAGGAGCGATGAGCCGGAGCGTCGTACCACGGGGTCCCAGGAGCTTTGGCAAGTTTGACCGTCCGCGGCGTTGTCCGGACTGCCGTGTCAAGCCCCACCGGATGAGCTTCGCTTGAGCTCGTGCAATGGAGAAGAGCGTGGGCCCACCGAGCAGCGTCCTGAAAGGCTCGTATGAAACGGAATCAGACGCGCCGGTACCCGCGTATCGCGGTCGTCTCGAACGCTCTGAAAAACGGCCTCTGCGAGCAAGCTCGTCAAGAGGTACCGTCACTGCCGGGGTCGCCTCGCCCCAACTTCGCCGCGGGCAAGGGAACGCCCGGGGTGGGTGTCAGCCGTCGTTTGACGCGAGTACCCGGCTGTCAGGAACGAAACTGTAGACCACGCACCCAAGAGCCAGCCCGGCCACACCCGCGTACCACAAAAAATGGAAGCTCTCCGGACCGGTCATGGTAGAGGCGTCCCGGCCCGACAGCAAGTTGAGAATATGTATCATCGCACCGACACCCAGGATGGAAAACAGATTGACCGACGTGAGAGCCCGTGCGGTCATCGAGGGAGGAACGAGCTCCTTGATGTGGGCATAAAAGATCTGACCCGGCGAGGAGGTGAACCCTATGCAAAAGAGCGTCAGAAAGCACAGCCACGGGGGAGTGGCGAGCGTCCAGTAAACGATGGAGAACGTCAGAAGGCAGAAGGCTATCATGGTCGGGAGCACCACCCGCTTGCGCGACCTCAGTACACGGTCACTGACGGAGCCCCAGAAGGGTAATCCGACCATGTATCCGATGGCCACGCTTAAGAGCGCATTGCCTGCCTCGAGCTCGCTCATCTTCATTCCGAACACCAGGAACGGGCCAAGCCAGAGGCTCTGCAACGCGGCGAAATAGCCATACCGAATGAAATTGCTCAGGCTGATCGACCAGTAGCTGAACATCTTGGCCAATCGGCCCAGACCCCGGATAAGCGATTCCGGTTTCTTGTACGTGGCCGCGCGGCCGTCGGGGCTGTCTTGCATCACGACGATAAACGTGCCCACTACGGCCGCGTTTATTCCGCCAAAGATCAAAAAGCTCTCCCGCCAGCCCAGGGTCAGACTGAGAAGAGCCAAGGGAGTGGCTGCAAGGAGATTGCCCAGAGATCCAACCGCAATCGCGACGCCGCCGAGGAACGCGAACCGGTTCACCGGGAACCAGGCTGCCAGGAGCGTGAACAGGATCATCATATTCCCGCTCATTCCGATTCCCAGCAGTGCCCTCGCAGCTATCAACTCCGCGGGCGACGTGCCCATGGCAAAGAACAGCGCGCCTCCGACCGCGGCCACAGCAAGAAAGCTCATGGTGATCCGCGGGCCCAGTCGGTCGATGGCCAGTCCCAACGGCAACTGACTCAGCGCGAATGCATAGTAGAAGGAAGCTGTCAGGTCACTCAATTGCGAGCTGCTCAGATCCAAATCCCGTACAAGAACCGGGCTTATCACGGCAACGGAAACTCTGTAGAACATGGACAGGAGAAAATTGAGACTGCCCGCGACGTACATTGCCCAGCGTCTGCGACTTCCCGGCGCGGGATCTCCCACAACTCTCATTACTCCATCCTCACAAGAGGGCCCGGGGTCAGATTAGCCGCGAGTGCAACCGATACCCCCGCCCTTCGTTGCCCCAATGGGAAACGCAAAGTAAGCCACCTAAAAAGAAACTTCTTACGCGGAGCATTCCATCATGCCGCTATCCAC
>JARRRG010000385.1:0-7126 GCA_037380965.1 Deltaproteobacteria bacterium | reverse complement strand
ATCGGAGGTTCTGACGGGCGGAGGCATTCTCATCGCGGCCAAAGCGGAAGTGTCCAAAGGGCTCCCGACTGTGGATCAAGCCCCATCCCCCACAGGGAACCTCCAGGGGCACCCTATCCACTCGCCAAAAACATCAAGTCCCGCTCTGATGCTTATGCGCCATTGACGGTTTCCGCGGGATTCACGCGCTCTTCGATCCGGCTGGCGATTCGATCGGGGTTTGCCCGCACTCAGAGGGAGTAACGACCCCTCTTGTCCGTAGGAACGGCAAGCCCCTCCACTGGGATGAGCCGAACCGGCCTCTGATATGAAGCCCACGCGGAAACTCAAGCGAAATATCCTCAAAAAAGTGCTCCACCAACCACCCCTTCTGCTATCCTGCCCGGGAAAGATCGCATAGACGTGCGATCGGCAGTACCAGACCTATTCGAATGGGAGGGAAAAGATGCTGGCAGAACTGAGTGTGTTTCCGTTGGACAAAGGCTCCAAAGGATTGAGCCGCTATGTGGCAAAAAGCATCGAGATCATTGAAGCCAGCGGCTTGGATTTCGAGGTCCACGCACTGGGAACGCTCATCGAAGGGCCCGCGGATAAAATCTTCGAAGTGGTCCGCGCGTGTCATGAACACATGGCGAAGGTCAGCGATCGGGTGGTAACGACCCTCAAAATCGATGACAAGAAAGGCATGTCGGGTCAGATCAGGGCCAAGGTAGGGTCGGTGGAAGAGAAGCTCGGTCACAAGGCAGGCTAGGAGAAAGCGGCCTCCATCAGACGTGCGTCAACAGGTCCCCCGTCAACCCGATATCCAATGCCGCAGCGTGAGAGTCTCTCACTGCACGATGCCAACCGGGTGTTTCGGTCGCGTACCGGGAGGGGTACTCACGAGGAGTAGGGTGCAGGCGCGAAAATCAGACACGGTATCGCGTGCGTGGCCGATATTCTGACAGAGAAAATCACATTAAGTACTTGATAAGTCGATACTCGACCCCGTAGATGTCAAACTTTCGCCACTTTCCGATTCCAGGACTCAGGAATTGAAATCTATGGTACGGAAACGAACGAGGAGTCAACTCCTTAAAATCCCAACCGCTATCACGGTAATGGAGGAACCGGGGGAGTCTTGGCACGAAAGGTGCAATTCCTTCTGGCCACATCGCAAGTATGGGGGTAATGCAAGGCGAACGGAAGAGCAGTCAGTCTGCTGCACCAAGGAACGTAGTCAGTAACCGGAAGAAGAGTAACAGGTTAGTCGCCGGGACCTTTAATGTTCGCGCAAAAACCTGCACGGCCGTCATTAAGGTTGCCGGTCATTTTATTAGCGTTTCGGATTGCTGAAAGGAGCGCGTGGCAGAGGGTTTACCGTGGAGAGACGCGAAAGCCCGATGGCTCATGCCCCGGCGTATTCGAAACGGCCCTCAAGAGAATTGAGGGAGGCTCACTGTTCCTGTAACGGGAGAGAGGCGGGAGATCATGGGTGGACGAGCTCTCCCACTCCGGGAAAGCGGATTCTCGGAGCGATCAGGTTCGAATCTCCCGCCCGCGCGGCAAGGTGGCGAGAAGAAAGGGGTAACACCAGGCTGACTGCTTGCAAAAGAACAACGAGAAACGCTTTGCTGACCTGAGGAAGTGAACGAGAGGGGCAAGCCCCCTGCTCGCCATCCTCTCGGGCAAGCAGGGGGACTGAGCCCCAATGTGCCGATGGGAATGACGAGGGGGGACTGAAAGAGTGATACAGGACTTACCCAAAGGGTGAGTCGGAGAGGATGAAAGAAACAACCATTCCTTATTAGTACGGTCCAGGCGCGCTGGTTTTGGTGGCCATGACGCGTGGGAGAGAGCCGCCCCGTAGGTGACCTGGAGAGGACGGCTCGCATTGGCCGCGGGCAACCAATTGATACGCCCACTGTTAATGCCCTGCCCGCGGCCTCCAATTATTCCATCGACGGTACCCGCCGCTCAGATAATCCTCCACTTCATCGGTTCGTACAGCTCGCGATAGCCTCCGCAGGGGGCGGGTCTTTGCGCTCATCGCGGAAATGTGCGCGATGCGCTCATCCTCCGGAAGCGCACCCAATGCCCGGCCCACCCTTCCTGATGACACCGGGCCTCGTCTTGCCACCCTATTGTCTGCGCTGCGCGGTAAAACGCGGCACTGACACCACACCAGACCGTGAATCGACCCCGGGAACCAGGTCGACTGGACCGTAATGGGACGGAGTGCGGGCAGGCCCGTTGCTGGAAGTTCTTCTTTTGTTGCAGCATGCATCACGGTACAGTACTACGTTGCGAGACGGGAGGAGCACCTGGCTTTGAGCTCGCACGTGTCTGAGCGCACGAGCTCACCATGGGAGGGGCAAACCGGTAGAACAGCGTTTTGCGGACGGATTGGCCGTGTGCGAAAGCAGCACGAGTCGGCAACGGGGTGCGGGCCAGGGGGTCACCTGGACAGCGGGAGGTCAGAATGGCAGCTAAGACGGAGCAGTTGGTACGGATAGAGGATTACGAGCAACACGTGGGAGCGGAAACGATTGACCGAATATTGCGAAAAGCCAAAAAACTGCACGGCCGCCACCTGGTAAACGTGAATTCCACCTATTACGGCGGCGGGGTCGCCGAGTTGTTGGGACCGTTGACCCTCCTGATGAACAGCGTGGGAATAAAGACCGGCTGGAGGGTCATACAAGGATCACCCGACTTCTTCTCCATCACCAAGAAGATCCACAATGGCTTGCAAGGCGGTACGATCAACCTTACCGACCGGAAGAAAGCAATCTTCGAGCATGTCATCGTTCAAAATGCCGTGCGCAATCATCTGGACCATGACATGGTTGTCATACATGATCCCCAACCGCTCATGATGATCAATGAATACGATAAGAGGGGGCCGTGGATCTGGCGGTGCCACGTGGACATGTCCATGCCGGACGAAGCCCTGTGGAATTATCTCTCGCCGGTTGTGGAGAAATACGATGCCGTAATTCTGAGCATCAAGGAATACCGGCAGAAGTTGAACACGCCGCAGGTCTTTTTCATGCCCGCGATCGATCCGTTCTCGATCACGAACCGGCCGCTGGACGAGGAAGAAATCTCCGAACGGCTCGAGCGACACGATATCCCCACGGATCTCCCCCTGGTCGCGCAGATCTCTCGCTTCGACCGCTGGAAAGATCCGGGCGGCGTGATCGAAGCATTCAAGATAGCGAGAAAGGAAGTCGATGCAACCCTTGTCCTCCTCGGTAACGTAGCCACGGACGATCCCGAAGGGCCCAAGGTGTACCGTTCGCTCCTGGACTGCCAGGAAGAACGGATCATCATTCTGAGCGTCCAGGACAGCGCACTGGTAAACGCTCTGCAGCGTCGGGCCGCAGTGGTCCTGCAGAAGTCGATCCGGGAGGGGTTCGGACTCACCGTATCGTCCAGTTGATACGTGATGAGGACCTGCGCAAGCGAATGGGTAAAAAGGGCAGGGAAGGCGTGAGGCGGAACTTCCTCATGACCCGGTACCTCGAACAGTACCTCGACCTGTTCAACTCCTTTGAAACGATATACAAGCTCAAATATCCCAAAGCCTAGGAACTCGCGTCATGCGTCCACGCCTTCGCCGGGACTGCGGGATGAACGTTCCGGCACTGGGCTGTCCGTGCCGAAGCTGACCTATTCGGGAGGCTATGCACACGGAATTGCGTTGTAATTGATCATCGTGCATCAGCAGGCATGCAGAGGAGAATGGCGGAAACGATATGGCCTCACCGTTGCGTATGACTTCCGGACAGGCACGAGACGCGAGTGTTACAATTCTCTGACACGGCTGATTGCTCCAAGTAGCCGATAAGTCAGGGGAAGGTCCAAACCGTGTCCAATTTTTGGTCACGCCTCCCCTTGCCAAACCGGAGGCACGAAAATACCTGATTCATAATGAATCATAAACCCCGTGTCATAGTAACCGGTTATGAGCTTGCCTCGACCGGTTCCTCCTTGGCACGTAACGTGCACCATTGCGGCCGACAGATGCTTGGGAGTTGCCGAGTTCGAGCGAAACGCGCTCGGAAGGCACTGGCTGGCGCGTGACTCACGGATGGGAGGTCACGTGCACAGGACGGGTACGGGACATTCCGCGGGATCGGATACCGATGCAGAAGCCCTCGGTATGCCGGAGAAGTCACACTCACGATTTGGCACAACAGGTTTACCCGACGATCGCTCTGTCGGGGCGGAGAGAAGAATCGCACAGGCGCGGGGAGAGAATCCTCAGGTAAAACCTTCACTTGGGTTGCACGCGGAGTGACCTTCAAGAGAAGTATCAGAAGTGACGGCCCAGGATGTGAAAAAGCACGTCGGACGCGCGTGGAATTCGGCAAAGGCGTACACCGCTCAGCAGAAGAAGGAATATCAAGAGAAGATAAGAGCCAAGCTTGAGGATTTGAAAAAGAAGAGCAGCGAACTGAGACAACAGGCGGAAAAAGCGAAAGGCGAAGCCCTGACTCGAATAACCGCCGCCATGGCCGATCTGAAGAAGAAACAGGCGGACGCAGAGCTAAGATTGAACGAGCTGCGCTCATCATCGAATCAGGCGTGGGGTGAAGTGAAGTCCGGGCTGGACAAGGCCGTGTCCGACCTGAAGCAATCCTATGACAAGGCCATGTCCCATTACAAATAGATCCGGCCTCCGGTGAGCGACAGCGAAACCTCGGCGCGGGCACGCGACATTTCATCGTTTTCCCACCCATCGCTCTGAGTACGATGACAATGGAAGCGCTGCATGAAGCCCGTGCGGTCGATTTCCAGGGGGACGGGACGGATCGGACAGCGTGAAGGCGATCTCCGGTCGACGGCGCCGGACAATGGTTGAATCCGACAGGTCATGTCGGCTGTAATGAAATGCACGGAAGGGGAGGGAACCATGACCCCGGCAAAAAAGGGGGACAGGGTCAAGGTCCACTACGTCGGTAAGCTGAGAAACGGCTCGGTTTTTGACACCTCGATAACCCGAGATCCGATAGAACTCACCATAGGAGAAGGCATCTCAATTCCCGGCCTTGAAGAGGCCATCGTGGGAATGAAGCCGGGAGAATCGAAGATCACGGAAATTCCTGCTCGAAAAGCCTATGGGATGCGCAGCAGCGATCATTTAATGATACTCGATGCGGCTCAATTTACGGAACGCCTCAACTTACAAGTTGGGCAGCCTCTCCAATACATCAAGCCGGATGGTGAAGCGATCGTGGTGGTCGTGAAGGACGTTTCTGAATCAACGGTCACCCTCGACGCCAACCATCCCCTTGCGGGGAACGACCTGACGTTGGACATTCGGCTTCTCGAGATTCTTTGACCGGCCTGTACCATCGCACATCAGCAGGCGGGAAGCCCGAGGAGCTTTTCGATGAGAAGATCCTCGGCGCGCGGTCTGAGAACGAGTCTCGTGCACGCTATTGGAACCCGGGGCCAGCCCGGGTTCCGGTGAAGGGGAGCGACGGTTCCCGGAAGACCGGCACGAAAAAGCGCTACACGAAGTGTGAGCTGGAACGACTACTTCTCACCGCCCTTGGAGTGCGAGATGTTCGTGATAGTGAGGAGGCGCTGTAATGACTGAATGGGTAGGTGTCGGCAGTCAATGCTATGTTTTTGCAAAACAAATATATGAAACCGGGAGCAGCGACAAACTTGAGTCATCCCACAGGCCGCAAGACGCGGACCTCGCCGACTGTGAAACCTGGGAGATTACGCCGCTCGAATGGGCTATGGCTATTGAGGCCGCGCTCCGTGCAAGGAAAGAACATGGAAGGCCCGATCGCTACCTGATCGAATGGGACGAAGTCGGCAAGAGGTTGGGAGAAGAAGAGTTACTGGTCCAGATGGGCCTGACTTAAGACCGGTAGGGAGAATCGATGAGGTCACCAGTCAGGCGGCCTCCTGCCGCGCGTGGGCGATGAGCCTCAACCGGGAAGGAGCGGACACGGGGTTCCTCCTTCCGCATTCTGCCGCGGTGCATGGAGGAAACATATCATGGGCACGGTAGGAGACCTGTTTCAGAGCGCGGACTGGAAAACCGAAAAGCATGTTCCAGTCATCGAGTGTGAGGAAGAAGTCAAGGCAGACGAAATTTTTGAGGTGAGAGTGTCATTGGGCAAGGAAGTAGCTCACCCGAACACGACGGAGCATCACATCAGGTGGATTCAACTCTTCTTTAAACCGGAGGGCGGCAAGTTCACCTATGAGCTGGGCAACTTCGAGTTTACCGCTCATGGGGAATCGGTCGACGGTCCGAACACCGGACCCGCGTACACGAATCATACCGTGGTCGCGTCAGTCAAGCTCGCCGAACGCGTACACTCCGGGCCCTTCCCGGACAAGAAGGGAACACGCACGGGGGGGTGGAGCGAGCTGCAAATCAGATACGTGCATCGGAAGGAGAAATCATGGCCGAAGATAAGCTCGAATCCGTCGCGCGCGCCCGTCTGAACGCGTACCCTCCGGACTCTCCCCGGAAATGAAGGGAACACGCATGGGGGGTGGAGAAATGATCGAGGCCACTCCACGCCGGACGACCGGACGGTTCTTGTTGTGCAGCCATCACGCAATTCCGATGTGCACGCTCGCCGTTCGGAGCATGCTCAATCCGACCGATTGAAGCCGCGCTCCCCGGGAGATTCCGGCCCGGCCTGCATGATGGGAGCCGAGCGCCGGGGTAGAGCGAGCTGCAAAACAGATATGTGCACCGGAAGGAGAAATCATGGCCGAAGATAAGCTCAAATCCGTCGCGCGAGCCTTGGTCGCCAAAGGCAAAGGGATCCTGGCCGCTGACGAGAGTTTCCCAACCATCAAGAAGCGATTCGACAGCATCAATGTTGCCTCCACTGAAGAGAGTCGCCGATCGTACCGCGGGATGCTGTTCACCACGCCGGGGGCCGAGGAGTTTATCAGCGGGGTCATTCTGTTCGATGAGACTATCCACCAGAAGGACCGCGATGGAACCCCGTTTGTCGAGCTTCTGGATCGAAAGGGTATTGTTCCCGGAATCAAAGTGGACAAAGGAACCACTCCGCTCGCGGGCTTCCCTGGAGAAAAAATCACTCAGGGTTTGGACGGCCTTCGCGAACGACTCGCGAACTATCGCGAGCTTGGGGCC
>JARRRG010000384.1:0-4231 GCA_037380965.1 Deltaproteobacteria bacterium | reverse complement strand
CATAGGCGGAAGGGAACTTGCGGTTCCGAGCTTTGCGCGTTGCCTCGCATTGAAACGTGCATCATAGAACGTATGACGCCGTAGTTACCGCGGCATACGTGAATAAGCTAAAAACAAGTTATTTCAGTAGATTGGAAATATCCGATGATGGCGAAGCCTTCACAATTACCACAACGCATCTTGTGGACATAGCGGCGAAATAATGCTCCGGAGACAGTAATACACCCCTTATGTCCAGTTCTTAACAAGCGATTTGAAACAAATTACCTCTTCAGGTGGGGGAAACGGCGAAAATGATACCGGCAAACAAAATGAGGTGCAATTTCATTGGCAGCATACCTCGTACGAATCGAAGGCTCGTCATCCAAAGCGGCGTCCCAGCTCGACGCGGTGCCGCAATCCGCTATCAACGGGCCCTCAAAAGAGCTTTCGACGTGTTCGCATCCTCTGTAGGACTTGTCGTGTTGTGGCCTCTGATACTCGGGATAGCGTGGGCCGTGCGCATGACATCACCCGGTCCGTCCTTTTTCCGTCAAACCCGCGTCGGCATGGATGGGAAATTGTTCCAATTGATGACAACTGTGGAACGTGATCAAAGGGGATATGAGTCTGGTCGGTCCCAGACCGGACGTCCCGGGTTATGCAGACCGGCTCAAAGGCCGCGAGCGGGCCGTCCTTTCTGTGCGGCCCGGCATCACCGGTCCGGCAAGCATCAAATATGCCCGAGAAGAAGAACTGCTCGGCCGGGTCAACGGCTCCAAAAGATTTAACGATGAAGTGATATTCCCTGACAAGGTGAGGATAAACCTCGAATACGTCGAAACCTGGAATTTCCACACGGACATTTTCTTGATCCTGAAAACGCTCGTTCATTCAGTCAGGGGATCCTGAGAAGCTCGTTGACTCGTTGAAGCTTCCTACACGTGTGTTGTGCTTACCGAATTTCTTAATTGCAGGGGCGAATGAATAAACACCTCAAAAAAAGTGAAAAGAGCGCTCGGGTGACACACAATTCCGGTAAAGACCCGCGGGACGCGATGTCTCGCAATCGGCCCACGAGCGTACAATTTGCCGCGCTGCGAGAGCTGCTCGCGGCGTTCAAGGGATTCATTCATCCACACCTCCGATACAATTATTTCTTGTTTGTCGCGATTTGTGCTGCCTGCGCATCGAGTTTCTGGCTTGCCTATCGGGTGCGCTTCGATTTTGACGTTCCCGAACGGTTCTTAATCCAGTGTTCGCTGTTGCTTCCATTTGTTGTGGCAATGAAGCTGGCCGTTTTCTACGTCATACGGGCGCAATCCGAGAACTGGCGTTACGTCAGTCTACGGGGAATGACCCGATTGGTCTGGCACGCTGTTATCTGCGGACTCATTTTGGTTGGGTGGTCGGTGTTCGGCCATGCCCTCTGGATACCGCGGGGTGTCATTTTTATCGACGTCCTGCTTACCCTCATTTTCATCGGCGGCGTGAGGATAAGCGCACGAATCTTCAGGGAACAGGTCTTCACGCTCTTCCGAAACGGCGGTGAATCGCAGCGTCTCAATGTGGCGATCATAGGTGCGGGTGACGCGGGCGAGATGGTAATCAGGGAAATCATGCGTAATCCATCGTCTGGTTTGGCTGTTCAGGCCTTGTTTGACGATGACCCTGCGAAAAAAGCTATGCGCATTCATGGGATTCGGGTGGTCGGCGGAGTGGATCGGATCGAGTCTTATCTCAGGAGCACCTCGTCGCGCATTGATCTCGCCATAGTAGCGATTCCCTCGGCAAGCCGGGCTCAGATGAAGCGCATCAATGACACGCTGAGAAATGTGCAGATCCCGGTCAAAACATTGCCGCCCATCCTGGAGCTCCTGGAAAAATCATCGGCCCTTTCCCAGCTTCGCGACCTCAACATCAGTGACCTGCTCGGACGGGAGGAGATCACCATAGACGACCGTCAGGTCTGCGATCTCATCCGGGACCGGGTCGTGTTGGTTACCGGCGCCGGCGGAAGTATCGGTTCCGAGCTCTGCCGGCAGGTCCTCATCAGAGGACCGCGAGCGCTGGTGCTGTTGGAACGGGCGGAAAACAACTTGTTTCACCTCCACCGGAAGCTGACATCGCTCGACCTCAACGGGCAAAAGACATCGCTCATCCCATGCCTCTGCGATGTCACCCACGAGCAAGCGGTGACCGATATACTGCGACGATACCGGCCGCACGTGGTTTTTCATGCCGCGGCTCACAAGCACGTCACCATGCAGGAACTGAATCCACGGGAGTGCTTTACCAACAATGTGGGCGGCATACACACGCTGGCCGGGGCATGTGACAAGACCGGTGTCGAGCGCTTTCTGCTCATCTCGACAGACAAGGCGGTCAACCCTACCTGCGTCATGGGTGCCACGAAGCGGGTATGCGAGATCTACTGCCAGGCTTTCGGCCACGTGAGCAACACGAAGTTCCTCACCGTGAGGTTCGGGAACGTGTTGGCCTCTGAAGGGAGCGTGGTCCCGATCTTCATGGAGCAGATCGCGAAGGGCGGTCCGGTCACGGTGACCCATCCTGATGTGAAAAGATTTTTCATGACCATTCCGGAAGCGGTGGTGCTTGTGCTTCAAGCCACTGCAATTGGCGAGTCAGGTCAGATCATGGTTCTGGACATGGGAGAGCCGATAAAGATCGTCGACCTGGCTCGCCACTTAATCACCCTTGCCGGCAAGAACCGGTATCAGATCCCCATCGAATTCGTCGGGCTGACACCTGGTGAAAAGCTTTTCGAAGAGTTGTGTGGGAACTTCGAGCTGTGCCAAGCGACAGCCCATGACAAAATAAGAATCTACAACGGCCTTGGAGAGAATCCTCGAGAGGTCATCGCAAGAATAGAATGGCATGTCCGGCGTATCTCGAAAGCATCGAGCCGGATCGATGTGAGAGCCGCGCTTCGAGATATTGTCCCTGAATACAAACCTGGGCAACAGATTCCAACCGAACATCGTTTTCCGGTGCTCATAGAACAGACCACCGGGCCTGTCACTCAGGGCGCTTCGGTTGCACTCAGAAACCCTACCTTCGAAAGTGGTTAGACTTGTGACCAGAGAGGTACGATGAGGCATGAGCAAGGCACCTACTCATTCTGATAGAATAGCGCGCGATAGTGGACATGATAAGGTTTCGTCTGCGCGACTCGCGGAAGTGCACTACGGAGCCGACCCCCACTCTGAAAACCGGTACTCGTACGAGCCGCTCATCAAGCCGGAGAAAACCCTACCGGACTACCTTAACATCATACTGCGCCAGAAACTGGTTGTGGGAACGGTTTTCCTCCTCATCTTCGCTCTGGCGGCCGCATACACCTTTACCAGACCGGATCTGTACCGCTCGGTCGCACGATTGGAGATCAAGGACAAAAAGATGCACGACGCGACCCTGGGCGCGAAGGCGAATGGCATCGATGATTTTCAACGGCGGCTGTTAACCCAGATCGGCACCCTGCAATCGAGAGCCCTGGCTGAATCCCTGGCCCGCGACATGAGACTCGAAGAGTCCCCCGAATTCGCTCCTCGAGAGAGTCTAACGAGGCGGATCAAAAAGAACGTGCTCTCACTGTTGTCTTCCTTGTCCGGCTCGTCTGACCGGCCGAATGCCGAGATGAAACGAAGCAGGCGTCAGACCGAGTTGATCAAAGAAGTCATGGATCGGATATCGGTGGATTGGGTGAAGCAGAGCCAACTGTTGGAAGTCGGCATGGAAGCCGAAGACCCTGTGACCGCGCAATTGATGTTGGAGAAATATATCGATCTCTATATTGCCCGCAATCTCAAGCAAAGGAAAGAAGAGACCTCTGAAGCACTCGCCTGGCTCGAGAATGAATTGGCCAAGGCGGACAAGAAGATGATGGCGTCCGAAGTCGAGCTCATCGTTTTCATCTCTAAGCATGGCATCATTTCAGGAGCAGACGGAGGAGCCGCGCAGGTCACGAACATGGTCAAAACCAAGATGGAGGGACTCCACAAGACCCAGGAATCGCTTGCCAAGTTCAAGGCGTTAAAAGGGCATGAGAAAATAGAGACCATCGCCATGGGGCCGGAGTTCACTGAAGACAGCCTCGTGAAGAAATTGAAGGAAGACCTCGCGGTCCTCGAGGGTCGAGACGCGGAGATGGATGCTCTGTACTCGAAAAACTATCCCATACGCCGACTGTTGAGAAAGAAGATCGAATTTCTGAGAAAGAGAATCGCCGACC
>JARRRG010000383.1:0-4599 GCA_037380965.1 Deltaproteobacteria bacterium | reverse complement strand
ACAACCCGGTCCGAGATATCCATGACCACTCCCATGTCGTGCTCGATTATCATGATCGTAGTATTCCAAAGTTCCCTTATATCCAGAATAAACCGTGCCATATCTTCCTTCTCTTCAGTGTTCATCCCGGCCATAGGCTCATCCAATAGCAAAAGGCTTGGCCAACTCGCCAGCGCTCGACCTAAGTCCACCCTTTTGCGCAGACCGTACGGTAGACTTCCCACCAGACTTTTCCTGATCGGCTCCATTTCCAGAAGATCGATGATGTCCTCAATTATCTGCCGATGCTCTATTTCCTGACGCCGCGCGGGGCCGAAGTACAAACCCGCCGATAACAGGCCGTAGTTCATCATGTTGTGTCGCGCCGACATCAAGTTGTCCAGAACTGACAGGCCGCCGTACAGTTCAATATTCTGAAACGTCCGTGAAATGCCTGCCCTGAAGCGGCGGACAGGACTCAGACTGCTGATGTCCTGACCATTGAAAAAGATTCGCCCCTTCTCTGGCCGATAGAATCCTGAAATGCAATTGATCAAGGATGTCTTTCCCGCGCCATTTGGGCCGATAAGGGCCAACAGCTCACCAGTGAAGATGCCCATGGATATATTCGTCAGGACCTTTACACCTCTGAAAGACAGATGCAGGTTTTCCAGAGCAAGATTCTTGTTGTCTGATCCTTCTGCAACCGGAAGTTTCATGGCGTCCCTCAGTGACTCGAATAACATCCGTTCGAACTCAGGTCTCCTTCTTTGCCACACAGGCCTCCACCATCAAATCGGCGAACAACTGCAGTGTGGGCTCCAAATGCTCTTGGAGCCCCTTCGGCTGTGTCTTCGAGCCCCCCATCTGAATGATCCCCACCACAGAGCCCCAAAAAATATCCATGAGCTTATGAGGCTCGATGTCCCTTATGAGACCTCGTTCTTTGCCGAGAGGATATGGTCCCGGACCAGTTGCTCGCCGCTGGTGTATTGACCGTTCAGCAGCTTTTCCTCGACGCCTTGCATGGTTGAGGTTACCCGATCGATCGCTGGTATCATCAAAGAGCAGAACAGGTCATCTTTGGCTTTGAAGTACTTGTAGATAACGGTCTTACTCAACTCGGCTTCAATGGCTATGTCATCCATCGTCGCCTTTGTGTACCCCTTGAAAAAGAAGACCTTCCTCGCCGCTTCCATGATGGATAGGTACCTCTGTTCGTCTTCTCTCTTCTTCCGTTCGCGGATTACTTTGCTCAGTTCTTTCATGATCCTACCAGTTCTCGCGTCTCTACTCCTTGTTGATAACGATAGTCAGGGAGCAGCGGACGTGCCATTCCACGGGGGCTCAGACACCCCACGGTGGGTCAACCCTGTCACGAACCTGGGATAGGTGAAAGTGCGACGCGCCAGACATTGAAGCGCTGTCGGTAGACTCCTTGTCGGACTATCGGTGTCGCCAAGACCATTCGACGCCATGAGACTTTCGGTTTTTCTTGAACTGGTAGTTTAAAATATGTTATAAGCCGGGCAGCTGTCAAGGAAAAAATCAGCCGCCGAAAAGAGACTACTCCTGGTGCAGTCTAGCGGTGAACTTGGCCCCACCGCGTGGTCATGGCCAGGGTGACGTGTCACTGCAAGAGGTAGCGAACTTCGTATGATCGAGCTCACTCATTCCTTTCCGAGGGGAAAAGCTGCCTGAAAAGTGCCGCTTGCTTTGACATCATTGCTCTCGTCAGCAATCTGGATTTCGCAGGTCACGATACCGCTGTCATTTTCGATGTGTTTTTCTTTGACAACGCCAGTTATTGTGAGGATGTCACCCGACCCGCTTACACTCTTGAATCTGGTCTTGATCTGCTTGAACCACCTCCTCGGAATCCAGGAAGTTACCGCCTCGGTCATGAAGGCCAACAGCAGCATTCCATGAGCAACGACCCCATTGAATCCAGCGGCCTGAGCCACCGAGTCGTCTGTATGCAAAGGGTTGAAGTCACCCGAAGCCCCCGCGTACCGGACGAGTTGGACCTTCGTAATGGCCAGTTTCACCAACCTCACGACCTCGTCGCCCACGTTCAACTGTTCAAATGTCTGCCTCATAGTATGCATTGCCTTTCTCAAAGGAATCAGGATCTCACCACTACCAGCATCTCCTCCTGCAAAACCTCTTCCTCGTGCTGATTGACGAAAACCGTTTCGAAAAGGATAAATTCCAGTGGTCCTGATTTTCCCTCCCGGGACGTGATCGATTTCACTTCCATAACACCTGAGAGAGTATCCCCCGTGAGGATCTCGCGGTGGAACTGATAGCTCTGCTCCGCGTGCATGAGCTTGTGAACGGGCATGCCAAGTGTGCTGAAGAGATTGTAAAGGACGCCACTCCACTTGAGTGGAACCGGTGTAAAGGTGGGCGGCCAGACCGGATCCTGGTAGCCCTCGGCCGCAGCAGCCTCCTTGTCACTATATATCGGGGTGCTATCACCAGTGGCCGCAATGAACTCCGCTATCTTTCCCCGTTCCACTTGCCATGTGAAGTGGACTTTTGTGCCCACCATGTTTTGGTCTACCACGCTATCCTCCATTCTTTTTGAAGCGGGTCGTTCTATGAGCGGCTCCGTTTCTCGATCCGGGAATCGACTGGACTGGGTGGAACCCACCGCGCCTCATATGATGCACCGGAACGTGAGACGGCCCTCAGCACATGAACCAGCCTCCGTCGCAGTTTATGACCTGGCCGGTTATGAACGAGGACCGGTCCGAAGCAAGAAACAGGATCAATTCAGCTAATTCTTCCACGGGTCCTGCTCTACCCATAGGCACTCTTGCCAGGAAACTCTTCAGCACCTTCTCCGGGAGGGCCTGAATCATTGCCGTCTCAATCGGCCCTGGAGAAACGGCATTGACGCGAACATTGTTGCGGGCCAACTCCAGGGCGGCCGTTTTTGTCAGTCCAATCAAACCAGCTTTCGCGGCCGAGTAATTCGCTTGTCCAGCATTTCCGAAACGGGCGTCCGACGAAATGTTGATGATGGCCCCACGCCCTTGGGCTCGCATGATTCCAGCCGCGGCCTGAAGGCAATAGAAGGTGCCGGTCAAATCTACATCCATCACCTTCTTCCACTGTTCTTCTGTCATCTTGTGGAGGAACGCATCCCGGGTGACGGCGGCATTGTTTACCAGTACATCCAGGGTGCCGAATCGCTCTATCACCTGTTGAAACAGTCCCTTCACCTCAGACGAGACGGAAATGTCCGCCACTATCGCCAGGGATGTCACCCCAGCGGACGCGACTTCGCCGGCCGGTTCCTGGGTCAGTTCCTCGTTGACATCATTGATGACCACACTGGCGCCCTGTTTGGCAAACGCTAAGGCGGTGCCTTTCCCGATTCCTTGCGCGGCCCCTGTAACGAGCACGACCTTATCTTTGAACTCCATTTTTGTCTCCTTCGCAGGCATACTCACAGCCACCGCTTTTCTCCAGTGATAATGCTTGATTTCCCGATGGCCCTTTCGCCTGACAAGTTCTCCCAATCCAAGACAGAATTCGCGTCTTCCCGTAAGCGCGTACCTTGCCTGAAAAGTGAAAAAAACCGCTTTCTGCCTCCTTTGGGTTTGTCGAACGATCTGAGATGGCGAAGAAGTCATCTCTATAAGCTTACTTCACCACTGTCCTGGTATCACGGGACGACGGAATGCTTCATATTCATACTCGTTCCAGGAGGGGACGCATAATCTTGCAGGAGATGAAAACCATGCAAAGACAGGCTCCCGGCTTCCGAGACCGGGCCTTCTTCATCCTCCGGGTCCATGCTCTTGACATCACCAGGCACGAATTGATCGGATGAGACCTGAAAATGCGAGGTACACTGGTACGCGAAGAGCCACTTTTTTTCTTCCACGATCCTTGGTGTGTACCCGAAGTGCTCACCCGGCAGGATATCTGAGCCTATCTCGTCCCCATCCTCGTCGATGGTGTCCTTTATAGTGCCTTCGAAGGTCTGATGAATACCCACGTGGACCATTTCCCTGCTACCTTGTTTGAGCCAAGAGTCCACAGTCTCGGCTCCAAGATCGTGCCCGTCTAGCCCAAACCTGCTCACGATTACCTTGATCTCGTCTGTCCCCATTTCCATATTCTCCATGTGACCGTCTCTACTTAAACGGGGACTCTAGGACCCCCAGGGGATCGTACTGGTAACCGTAGACCTCTCGGACGGTGCCGAGCAGCTCCGCGGTGGTGGCACCTGCCTTAGTCGCCTCGATCATGGCGGGGATCGTGTTTTTGCCCTGCGAAACGTCATCTCGCAGGCGTCTGATTGCTTCGTTTAGCCTAGTCTTATCTCTAGTCCTCTTGAACTCGATGACATCCTGGATTTGCTCGCGGGCCGATTGTTCTCTTATTCGCTGCACTCCGAGAGGCGTGGTGGTTTCAGCTTCTGAGGTGAAGATATTGATCCCCACCACGAGCTTTTCCCCATTGTCCACTTCCTTCTGGCGCTCGACCGCCTCCTTCTCAAAGATGCGGTCCAGCCATTCGGACTCAATAGCCTCTTCCATCCCACCAACTTCTTCCACTTCTTGCATGACCTTTCGAGCTTCTTCCTCGATCTTGTCGGTCAGA
>JARRRG010000382.1:0-3665 GCA_037380965.1 Deltaproteobacteria bacterium | reverse complement strand
CCCACGAGTCTCAGTTCCAAATCCTTTGTGATGTCCATAGAGAGTCCTTCCTCCTTGTTTATTATGGTCGCACACGCTCTCACGAGAGAGAGGCGGGGCTACGGTTCCCGCACGATTCTCCTGCGCAGCAAGTCCTCGATCTCCTCGTTCTCAAAGCCCAACTCTTCCATGATCTCCACGGTATGCTCCCCGAGCTGAGGCGCGGGAATTCGGTTTGGATCGAGCGGGGCAGCGGAAAGCTTCAAGGGAGACCCAATTTGAGATATCTTCCCTGCAACAGGGTGATTTACGTCGACCACCATCCCTCGTGCCTTTGCCTGGGGATGGGCCAGAGCCTCTTCCATAGTATTGACAGGCCCGACACAGATGTTCAGGGGTGCCAGTTGCTCCATCCATTCATCCCTTGTCTTGGTCAGAAAGACTTTTTCAAGGGCAGCCCGGGCTTCGGCATCGGACTCTCTGTCCTGAGAGGTCGTAGTCTCGCCCGACTCGTCAATCAGATCGTCACGGCCGAGCTCCGTGAGCAACGCCCTCTGGAACTTCCGCTCGAGAGAGCCCACAGTGATATGCTCTCCCTCTTTGGTCCGATACACACGGTAATTGGGCAAGCCTCCCCACAGCCGTCCCACGCCCCTGCCGGGAACGGTCTCCCCCGCAACGACGTGTCGTGCCGCGTCAAACAACCAGGCGAAGATACTGTCAAACAACGAGATGTCGACGAACTGACCTCTGCCGGTCTTCTGTCGCGCCAGGAGCGCGATAACAATTCCCAGCGCAGCGTTCGTCCCCGCAATGTTGTCCGCGATCTGGAAACCGGGAATTGCGGGCGGGCCATCCTTCACACCGGTGACACTGAGAAATCCCGACATGCCGATAACATTAATATCGTGGGCCACCACATCCCGGTACGGGCCTTCGTGCCCGAAGCTCGATATCGAGCAAAAAATGAGACCGGGATTTATCCTCGCGAGCTCTTCGTAATCCAATCCGAGGCGTTTCATGGACCCGGGCCGGAATCCTTCCACGAGGACATCAGCGCTCTTCACAGCCTTGAGAAAGACCTCCCTTCCTTCCGGCTCTTTCAAGTTCACCGCCAGACTCTTCTTGTTGCGGTTGAGGATGAGAAAGCGCGCGGCCATGGAACCGATGAAGGGATGGATTTGGCGCTCGTAATCCCCGACATTCGTCTCTTCGATTTTGATGACCTCAGCCCCGGCATCCCCGAGGATGGACGTGCACACCGCTCCCGGAATGAGCCGACTGAGATCCAGGACCCGTACGCCGTCGAGTGGAAGAGGGGTATCCTTGGCACCGGTCATCGATTCGCCTTCCTGTACCCGAGCGCGTCGGTGGCGATGATCATCTTCGAGATATTCGCGGAGCCCTCGAGAATCTGGTAAAGCTTCGCGTCTCGAAAGAGTCGTTCAACTCCATACTCGCTCGAATAGCCGTATGCGCCGACGATCCTCAATGCTCCATCCGCAACCCGGGAAGCCACATCGCAGGAATAGTACTTGGCCGTAACGGTCTCCAGCACATTGCCGAGATTGCCCGCGTCCTTCTGGGCCGCTGATCGATAGACCAGCAGCCGCGCGGCTTCCGTTTCTGCGATCATGCGGGCCAGCTCCTCCTGGACCATCTGGAATTTCCCGATGGGCCGTCCAAACTGTTCACGCTGCCGGGCATATGTGATTGCTTCGTCGATCAAGCCGCGGCTCACGCCCACCGCGCCCGCCGCGGCGGTCAATCTCGTATTGTTCAGCCCCGACATGGCGTACTGAAACCCTTTGCCCTCTACGCCTCCCATGAGATTTTCCTCGGGCACCTCCACTTTATCGAAAAAGACTTCTCCCGTGGGACACGCGTGCCATCCCATCTTCACCGCGGTGGGGCCAACGGTGATGCCTTTGGAATGCATGTCAACGATGAACGCGGATATGCCCTTGTGCTGCTTCGATCGATCGGTGTACGCATAGATCACCCCAATGTCCGCCACCTGAGCGAAGGTGATCCATGTCTTTGAGCCGGTGAGAATGTATCTATCCGCCTTCTTGACGGCATGGGTCTTCATGTTGGCAACATCCGATCCGGCATTCGGTTCCGTAATTCCGATACACCCCAGTGATTCTGCGCTTACGAGCTTGGGAACAAACTTCTTTTTCTGCTCTTCCGTCCCTAACTGAAAGATCTCCCTGGCTGTTCCCATGGTTTGCATGTTGAACGCTGCACGGATCGATCCACTCACTCGCGATATCTCTTCCGTGGCCACCGTATGAGCCAGAAAGCCGAGATTCGATCCGCCGTACTCCTCGGGAATGGGGCAGCCGAAAAAGCCCAGCTCACCCATCTTCGTTATGATGTCCCGCTGGAACCGGTGGTTTTTCTCATCCTCGGCAACCCGGGGCAGAATCTCATTTTGTGCGAATTTACGGGCCATTTCCCGTAGCGCAACAACCTCTTCGCTCAGCTCGAAATCCATCATCCTTCAATCCTTATTGGTGGAGATTAGAGTGGTATATTCCCATGCTTTCTCGCGGGCCGGACTTCTCTCTTTCCTGCGAGAATCTCGAGGGATTGAGCTAAGACAGGCCTCGTGTCCGTCGGTTCGATGATGTCGTTTATGTGTCTGAGCGACGCGGCCCTGAAGGGCTGAACATATTTCTCGTGGTAATCCCGGAAGAGCGTCTGGATGCTCTCTTCATCGGGGGCCTCAGCCATCTCTTTCCTGAAGAGGATGCTCGCCGCGGTGTTCGGGGCAACACTCGATATCTCCGCGCCGGGCCAAGCGTACACGAGATCCGCGCCGATATATTGACTACCCATGGCGATGTACGCCCCCGCGTACGCCTTTCTCACAATGACCGTGATCTTCGGCACCGTCGCCTCCGCGTATGCATGAAGGAGTTTTGCACCCCGGTAGATCATGCCCTCCTGTTCCATCTCCTTGCCGATCAGATAAGCGGGAGAGTCCTGAAAAGTGATCACCGGTATGTTGAATGCATCGCAGAACCTGACAAACCGCGCACCCTTCTCCGCAGCCTTGATGTCGATGACCCCACCCAGGTGCTTGGGCTGATTGGCCACCACGCCGACTACCGCGCCCGTCAAGCGGGCAAAACCCGTGATCATGTTCTTGGCGAAGTCGGGCTTCAGTTCGAAAAATTTCTCATCGTCAAAGATCGGATTGATGACTTCGTGCATGTCAAAGGGTTTGTGGGACTGTTCAGGAACAACGTGATTCAAGCGATCCGCTCTTCTCCCTGGTGGATCGCTCGAATCACGGAAAGGAGCCTGCTCGTGGCAGCTCAGGGGAAGGAGCCCCAGTAGGTTTCTCGCCTCCTGAAAGATCTCCTCCTCATTGTCTCGCATGATGTCGACCAGCCCGCTGACCTTCGCATGCATGACTGCGCCGCCCAACTCCTCATCACTGATCTCACGGCCGGTCTGGGCCTGGACAAAAGCCGGCCCCGCAATATAAATGGAGCTCGATCTGGTCATGAGAATGAAGTCGGTAAGGCCGGGTGAATATGCCTGCCCTCCCGCGACCACGCCCACAATGATCGATATCTGTGGAATCAATTCCTCAAGCCCCTCGCGCACCAGCTCGACACGTTCTTCGACCTCGAAGAGCGGCTCCTTGCCGGCATTGGAGGCAACGGCAACGA
>JARRRG010000381.1:0-3671 GCA_037380965.1 Deltaproteobacteria bacterium | reverse complement strand
GTTCGACCGGGGATGGGGCATGGTTTCGGCAGGCATCTGCACCGGCCTGGTTTCCGCCGCCGCACGAGAGGTTCGCTCCTTTGAGCAGGCCGGTGGTGAAGTGCAGGCCGCCTCTCCCGCCTCCACCGTGCACGGGTTGCATTGGCTGCTTTCTTCCTCGGCGTCTGCCGGGGCAGTGGGAAGGTAGTGCCCAACTTTTTTATGCCAGACTGAGGGGCACGGCGAGCTATGGGAGCAGCCTGTACGGGTACTGGGACACGGAGATCAATTTCAATGACGATCTCGGGCTGCCCGGGCACAAGTATGTGGGAGAATATACCGCGCGGTATCAATTCCGCCCCCGATGGGCATTCCACTACTCGATTCTCCCCTTTGAGACAGAAAACACTCATCTCCTTGAGCGGTCATTCTATTTCGGCGGCTGGCTCTACCCCGCAGGGACTATGGTCCGGACCAAGTGGCAGTTTGTGTACCAGAAGGTCGGACTCCTCTTTCAGCCGATAGTTACCCCCCATGCCATTGTAACCGTATTCAACTATTGGTTGTTTCAGGACCAGCGTCTTCGTGTCCTCAACGAGGTGTGCAGCTCAGGCACGTGCAGAACGATTGATCGAACCCGTCAGATGATCATGTCGGGGATCGAGTTCCAGCGATGCATCCGCACCTTGCCCAATGGCTGCACCTTTTCCTGCGACAACAGGATCGGGCTCGGTTATTTGGACGATACCTTCGTAGTGGACCTCCAGTTGGGAGGACAGTTCAGTGTCCCCATGAACGTCGGGCGCTGGGGCTACGCGAGGGGCGGTTATCGTTACCTGGACCTCAAGGAGGACCGGAACGACCAGAGACTCGACACTACGCTTGAGGGTTGGTTTATCGAAGCCGGGCTCATCTTCTGAGGGCCGGTATCCTCTTGAATGGCGCCGGGACTGAATGTCCTTCACCTAAAAAGGGCTTGTGAGCACTCCACCTTGACTGGATGTCCTGTCCCAGGGAAATGGACGCTCTCACTGTGACCCTTCCCCCGACGCCATTCCTTCTCTCCCAGAAAAACGAAAAGCCCGAAAACGGCTTGAAGCAGCCGCCCCTTTCAGGGCTTTTCACGAGAAGTGAAAGGGTATGTTGAGAAGTGAGCATTACCTATCATATTTTTGCCATCACGCAAGCACTTTTTCGGATCTCATTGAGAAATGCCTCCCCTCGGCGTCACAGCCGGGCAGATGGGGCTCAGGGGAGGCTCGAAAATGATCAATTAACACGGAAATGATTGAGGAATAGCCCTTGTTCGCTTCCCCCGTGACGGTCCCCCCCTCTACCCTCTTTTTCCTTGTTGAGTCAAATTATTAAGCTGCAAAAAAGCACTTGAGATAAAGGCATTTACAAAAATTTCCAAATATGATATCTTGGAAAATAATTGACGGCTTTCTCCGTCTGTTCGACCATCACAAGGAGGCCGCTGGAATGACGGTTACCAATAATAATGTGCGACGTCCGGAATCCCCCGCGGGGAAACGGATTACTCCAGGATGGACCTCGATGCACTCGTGGATATTTCTTATCATTGTTGCCGTCGGGTTAACCGTGATAGTGATGGAAAACAGGTATCACTATCTGAGTCCGGTGGGATTAGGAAAAGCATACCGAATTGACAGGCTTTTTGGCTCGATCCAGGAATTCGAGCCGAACATGGGATGGATTACCGCCCAACTTCAGGCGCCTCCTCCCACTCGGATGGGTCAGCCGCCGGCCGTGCCTTCCCAGGCTGTGCCTCAGGCTGTGCCCGGCGCCGCTCCAGGAGCGGTCCTCCCTCCGACCGTGGGCACAAAGATGGAAGAACCTCGTCCCGCACCGGCTGGGGTGAAGGAAGAGACGCTACCTCAACCGACCGCCAAGAAGGAGGTTCCCGTCACGGTCGAGCGGGCTCCCCAGCAGGCACCGGTTGAAAAGAAGCCCGAGATGAGCCGCGAGGAACGGCTCAAGGCCTTCATTGCCGCGTACCCGGATTATGGCAAAGAGGAGTTCCAGTTGGCCAATGACGACCTCTTCCCCGATTGGAAGAAGAAAGTGGCGCCCAATGGTACGTGGCAGCAGTTCCTCAGGGTGTACGGCCAATTCATCCAGTGGTGGACCGAAGCGGGCTCCCCTCCGGAACCGGGTTTCAAGCTCTGGCAGGATTTTTTGGCTACCAAGGGAGGGCGGTGATCCCGGGCACGGGCTCTGTTCATTAAGCCGAGGGAATAGAGGTTGGCTCGAGGACTCACTCCGGACGTTTCATAATCAGGTCTTGATCGCCGCGAAGATCATTCTGCCTGCGGTCGTCTGCAGTACACTGGTGACGGTGACTTCCAGAGTCCGTCCCATGTACCGGCGGCCGTTATCTATTACGACCATAGTGCCGTCATCGAGGTAGGCCACTCCTTGTCCGGCCTCCTTCCCTTCCTTAATGACCTGCACCTTCATGGTTTCACCGGGAAGCACAATTGGTTTCAGGGCATTGGCCAGCCGATTGATATTGAGCACCTGAATGGAATGTACTTCAGCTACTTTATTGAGGTTGAAATCATTGGTCAAAATGGCAAAGCCCTTCTCTTTGGCAAGCTGAATTAATTTCTGGTCCACTTCTTTGATCGAGGGGTAATCGGTCCCATCGATAATGATATTGACGTAAGACTGTTTCTGCATCTTGTTGAGTATATCCAGTCCCCTGCGGCCTCTGGTCCTTTTGGTCGATTCTGAAGAATCCGCGATCATTTGCAGCTCGTGGAGCACGAACTCGGGTATCACCAGATCTCCTGCGAGGAAGCCCGTCTCGCATACGTCCGCCACACGTCCGTCGATAATCACCGAGGTGTCGAGAATTCCTGCAATCCGGCTTTCATCCGGTTGTTCGCCTCGCGATCTTTTCCCCATCTCCTTCGCGGCCTTTGCCCCGATCTGCATGCCGATGACGCCTAAGATAAAGATCAGGAACCCGTAGATGGTGGCCGAGAGCGCCGGACTCGGCCGGCTGGTGCTGGGAATTCCGGACATGATAATCACAGCCAGGACGGCTCCAGCGGTCAACCCCACCGCTCCGCCCACGACGCGCTCCGCCGGAGTTTTTTGCCACATTCTCAGGAGGACGAGGATCGCCAAGCCGAGCAAGATTCCTGCAGTCAGGAAGAGGACGATCCCGATGCGATCTCCGCGGAGGTAATGGCCTATCAATCCACCGAAGAGGGCGCACGAAATCATGATGACAGCGGATACAATTCTGTCGGGCATTCAGGAGGACCCTTCCGGAAGAAGTAACAGGGGACGGAAAGGTGAACGATTAGATCGTGTCCTCATGGGAGGAGATGGAGGTTGACTGATTGAAAATTTCGTTAATTCTCCGCTCCATGTCTTTTTCATCGGTCTTCTTGGCAATGGAGAGCTCTTTGATGAGAAGGTTTCTGGCCTGGTCGAACAATCGCCGCTCACCGTGTGACAGATCCTTATTTTCTTTGAGAAGGCTCAGGTCTCTAAAGACTTCGGCCGCTTTGAAGATGCTCCCGCTGCGCATTTTTTCCTGATATTCGCGGTGCCGCCTGTTCCAGGTCTGTGTGTCGGCCTTCATCCCCCGCTTTTGCAGGATTTCGATTACCTCGGGAACCTGATCTTCGGTCACGATTCGGCGTACTCGATTGGAC
>JARRRG010000380.1:0-3682 GCA_037380965.1 Deltaproteobacteria bacterium | reverse complement strand
CGGTACACCTGGCGGTACTGGGACATGATCAAGTCGGAAGGAAAGGCCAAGAGTGTCTCATTCGTGGTCGAGGACACGCTGCATCCCCTCGGCGTGTACAAGGGCTCGAAGAAGCTCGCAGCGGATGCGGGCCTCAAAGTGCTCTCCAGCGATATCATTCCGGCTGAAACACGCGATTTCACTCCTGTTATCACCAAACTCAAGAGCAAGAATCCGGACATTGTGTACGTCTCCTCGAACATCCCCTTTGCCATCAACTTCATGAAGCAGGCCAAGGAGATGAAGCTCAACCCGAAGGAGTACCACTGTATTCATCACAGCGGCGTGTTCAAGGAGCCCCTTGGAAAAGAAGCGGACTATGTGGTGGGCCAGTCGTACTGGGTGGAAGGGATGAAGCTCGGCGACCCGGAACTGATCGTAAACGTGCTCAAGAATTCCAAGGTCTCCGAGCCCATGTACCCGTGGGCTCCCGCGTACGTGGCCGCGTTCCAGATCGCGCAAGCGGCCCTGGAGAAAGCAGGAACGCTGGATAAGAAAGCGGTCATGGACGCGTTGAAGGGCTTGAAACTGGAGACGGTTCTCGGCACCGCGCAGTTTCACAAGACGGGGTACGGGACCATCAACACTTATCCTTCTCAGATACAGGGAGACAAATATGTCGTGATATGGCCCAAAGACGTTGCCACCGGCAAGCACGTCTATCCTCGACCTGCCTGGAAATAGGGTCGGCCTGGAAGGGACGGTATGTCCGTCGACATCATCCAGCTTCTGGTGGGAGGCATTCTCCTCGGCGGCATTTACGGATTGGCCGCGTTCGGTCTGTCCATAAGCTTCGGTGTTCTCAACATATTGAATCTGGCCCACGGCGAGTTCTTGATGCTCGGGTCCCTGGTGAGCTATTCGGCCTTCGTGCTCCTCGGGATCAACCCTTTCGTTTCCGCGGTGCTCGTCATTCCGCTCTTTGTCGTATTCGGCGTGGGCTTCTATCTCCTTCTTTTGAAACCGGTGAGTGACAAGCCTCCCCACCAGCTTCTTGTGGCTTCAATACTGGTGACGCTGGGTATCTCGCTGGCCATAGAGGATCTCACGGCTTTCTTCTGGGAACGGCCGGTAACGGGAATCGCCTACTCTCTTCCGGCAATCGAGCTGGGACACGTAGTGATTTCCTCTCTCAGGCTTTCGATCCTCCTTTTCATCTGTGTGCTCGCGGTTCTCTTGCAGGCCTACTTGAAAAGGACGTTTGTAGGACGAGCCATACGGGCGATCACGCAGTCACGTGAGGGCGCCAAGATTGTCGGCGTCCCCATAGCTCACATCTCCGGGTTCACCTTCGGTCTCGGAGTGGCGCTGGCGGCTTCCGCGGGAGTCTTTTACGTCACGCTCTTCACGGTCACCCCGGTGATCGGGATACCGTTGACCGTGAAGTACCTGTGCGTGGTTGTACTCGGAGGACTGGGGAGTCTTGTGGGATCGGTGGTGGGCGGGCTCATACTCGGTTTGTCCGAGGTCCTGACCGCGTACTACTTCGGAGCCGAGTGGTCGCCCTGCATTGCCTTTGTCCTGCTGATCTCCATACTCATCATCCGGCCTTCAGGATTGTTTGGAATAGAGGGATGAACAGAAACGGACGCCGATTGAGCGCCCTGATCGCTCTTGCCGTGGCAGGGGTCGTGTTGGCGCTCCTGCCTCGGGTCGCAGGCTCGTACGCGCTGGTGTGGATTTCTCTCTTGTGCGTGTACCTCACGTTGGCGGCCAGCTACGACATTGTCGGCGGATACATGGGGTACATGAATCTCGGGCATTCGACCTTCTTCGGCCTGGGAGCGTACGGCACCGCCATCCTTCTCAATCACGGCCAGCCCCTGGCCGTTGCCGCGGCCGGCGGCATGGTCTTCACCGCTGGTTTTGCCGCGCTGGTCAGTTACCCGCTGTTCCGGTTGAGGGGGGCGTACTTTGCCCTTGCGACCTTCGGCATGATCAGCCTCATGAAGGTCTTGAGCAATAACCTGAGAGACCTTACCGGCGGTTCCGGCGGCATATCCACGCCACCGGGCGACCACACGATCGGTGCGTACTACCTGTCCGTGCTGATCGCGTTTGCAACGCTCATCGTGAGTTACCGGGTGTCCCGATCCCGGTTCGGTCTGGCGCTGTTCAGCATTCGGGAGGATGAGGAGGTGGCCCGGGCCTTTGGGACGCCGACAAACCTCTACAAGAGTCTCGCCCTGGTAATCAGCTCGATCCCGGCCAGTCTCATTGGCGGCACGTACGTGTGGAGCGTCACGTACATCAGCCCGCCCGCGGTGTTCGGACTCGAGATAGCGCTGAGTCCCATTGTCATGGCCATGCTCGGCGGCACGGGGACGCTCCTGGGACCCTTACTGGGAGCGGTCTTCCTCACCTCATGTCAGGAATTGCTCTGGACCAAGCTCCCCTATCTTCACTTGACGATCTACGGGATGATCATGGTGCTGGTCGGTCTGTTCCTGCCGGGCGGGCTGGTTCGGACTGCATGGTTTCGTCCCGAGCTCGATAGGCTCGGCCTGGGGGAAAAGATCAGTTACCCCGATTTGTCCTGAACGCGCGGAGGCAGCGACTCTCCATGTCCACCATACTGGAATGCCGAAATATTTATAAATTCTTCGGCGGGTTGACCGCATTGGCCAACGTTGACCTCGCGGTGCAAGAGGGAGATATCTACGGCGTCATCGGGCCGAACGGAGCGGGCAAAACGACCCTGTTCAATGTCATCTCGGGCGCTCTCAAGCCAACATCCGGCGAGGTGTTCTTCGCGGGCAAACGGATCACCGGCCGCGAGTCGAACAAGATCTGCCGGTTGGGCATTGCCCGGACCTATCAACTGGTAAGGCCCTTCGCGTCGTTGAGCGCATTGGAGAATGTTCTCGTTGGCGTCAGTTTTGGGCGGGAGCCGTTGCTGCCCGCGGAGGAACGAGTGACGCACGCGCTCAGTCAGCTCGATTTCGTCGGCCTGGGAGAAAAAGCGGAGGAAGCCGCGGAAAATTTGACGCTGGTGGAAAAGAAACGATTGGAAATCGCCCGCGCGCTCGCGACAGAGCCGAAAGTGCTGCTGCTCGACGAGGTGGTTTCAGGCCTCACACCCACGGAAGTGGCAAACCTGATCGAGATCGTTCGGGAGATCCAAAGCCGCGGGGTCACCATCGTCATGATCGAACACGTCTTGAAAGTTGTCATGGAATTGTGCCGAACCGTCATGGTGCTTCACTACGGTTCGAGAATCGCGTGCGGTTCTCCTGCCGAAGTGGTGAGCGATCCGGAGGTGATCACCGCGTACCTCGGAACAACGCAACCTCAGACTGGAGGCGACGGTGCTTGAGATTGACGGCATCGCGGTCGCGTACGGACACCTGCAGGTCCTGTGGGGGGTTTCCCTGTCCGTGGATGAGGGGGAAATGGTGGCGCTCGTCGGTTCAAACGGAGCAGGTAAGACCACAACGCTCAAGACCGCGCAGGGGCTTCTCAAACCGTTGCACGGCGAAGTCCGGTTCCTGGGGGAAAACGTGCACCAGCGGCCGAGCCACCAGGTTGTCGCGAGTGGATTGAGCCTCGTGCCTGAGGATCGGTTGCTCTTCCCCCACATGACCGTGCTGGAAAATCTCGAGCTGGGGGCTTTTTCGCCTCAGCCCCGCAAAGCTCGGGCTCA
>JARRRG010000379.1:0-3683 GCA_037380965.1 Deltaproteobacteria bacterium | reverse complement strand
CAACCGACCTCCTTGTTGGCAAAAAACAAGGTCATAGGATGGTTCGCCTTTTCGTGAATGAACGATCCTCGTCCCAAATTTCCGTCGCGCTCGCCGCTATCGGCGAGCATGAATTGGTAACCCCGTGTAAAAAATGGAGCAGCATGGCCGCGTTGCTCAAAAAGATTGAATCAGGTCCGCTCGCTGCATCTTTTACACCTAAACTCAATTTATGCATTGTAGCAGAGCATGACCAGCGCAAGATTCTGGAGTTCCTGCTCTTGCCTATCGCGTCGCAAAGTCGGGGGTAGGGAAGACGTTTCAGAGATGCGAAGGTGCAGAGCCGGCGTGTATGAGTGCTCGGAGTGCGGCGGTATGGAGATCATAAAGCCCCTCGAAGAGGGGATGAACATCATCCAGTGAGGTGAAAAGAATCATGCCAACCGAAGTGCGCTTTGCCGGATATCCGTCTGCTGTGGTGTACGAGCAGCCAGATGGGAAGAAGCCAATTCAGCACCTGTTGTGGGGTGACTGGCTACGCCTCAAGGAAGGACAAAGCGGAGCCTATCGCGAGGTGCACGCCCGTAACAAGGACGGCTGGATGCGTGAGGAACAAATCCAGTTAAATCGGCTGCTTGAAATAGTGTTCGTGGACATAGGGCAGGGAGACGGATGCCTCCTTGTGACCCCGGAAGACAAGCACATGGTAATCGATGCCGGAGTGGGCGACAACATGTACAGGTTTCTCCGCTGGCGCTACGGAGGCTTCGACGAAGCTTGGCAGTTCGAAGCCGCGGTGGTTTCACACCCCGATGCCGACCACTATGCGGGTTTTGCCCCGATCTTCGACGACCCAAACGTCAGCTTCGGCGTCGTTTATCAGAACGGCATTATGGAGCGTAAAGGCAAAGATAGACTCGGGCCGAAGACGTCTTCCGGGACGCACCGGTACCTGACCAATATTATCCGCACCACGGCCGACCTGAGAGAATTTCTCTCCGAGAAGTCCCGGTGGAAGGGCAAGAAGTACCCTACCATGATAGAGAAGGCACTGCGCGGCGAAAAATTTGGACACTACCAATCACTCAGCGTTGAAGATCGGTACCTTCCGGGCTACGGTCCGGGCGACGATCTCACAATTCAGGTGCTGGGCCCGGTGGTCGAACGAGGCTCGAATGATGAACCCCTGCTCCGCTGGTTTGGCAACATCGGCAAGACCAAGAACGGCCACTCAGTCGTACTTCGCCTTCAGTTTCGTAACGTCAGCTTGATGCTGGGAGGGGATCTCAATATCCCCTCGGAACATCTACTGCTTGCCTATCACACCGGGCTTGCAGCCCCACCATCGTCCGTCGAAGAGGAGCGTCTGCTGGTAGATGCTGCACGCACGACGTTCCAGGCGGACATCGTCAAGTCGTGCCACCATGGGAGCGCGGATTTCTCGTCAAGCTACTTGGCGGCCACCAATCCCATCGCCACGGTAATTTCCAGCGGAGACGATGAACCTCACTCACATCCACGAGCTGACACTCTCGGTACCATTGGATTGTACTCACGGGGCACGCGTCCTTTGATTTTCAGCACCGAGCTTGCTCGCTCGGCTAAAGAGTCCGTGAAGCACCCGAATATCCTGAAGGCCGAGCTCTTGAGATTGACCGATGAAATCGAGAAAGCGCCCAGGGATACGGCTACCGACCTGCGGAAATTGGAGCGCCTGAAGGAGCGGTACAAGAAGCTGGTTCATACCATCGAACGAAGCATAGCCGTATTCGGCGCGATCAATGTGCGGACAGACGGAGAGAAAGTCGTTATCGCCCAAAAAATAGAGCGCCCGAGAAGCATGGCCAAGAAGTGGGACATCTACCGTCTGGAACCCCATGGCGGCCTTTTACACTACGTCTCAAAGTACTGAATCGATGAGTCCTTGACAAAGGCGGATGGAAGATGACTGCAAGGTCATGTACAGCCGTCGATTCCATCGGGCCAGAGTCAAGCTTGTTCCTCAGATCCGTTACAGATCGGACGTCATGACTCTATCGAGTCGGGAGGGTAACCACGCGCCTGAAAAGGAAAGGCCGACAAGTAAGGATGAGGATGTCCAGACACCAAATGTCAGTGGAGACAGCCTCCTACCCGCGCTCAGGCGCTTCTACCGGCAGGGCGAGGTGTCAAACGGTCAATGCAATGGCTGATCGGATTTCCGGTCAACGTACGAGTACGACTGGTGTGACAAGCAAGGAGGCGGCAGGTTCATGAGTCCTCTGGGTTCCCGGAGGTCAAAGTACTATACCTCCAACTTAACAAGTGGTACATAATCTGAGGACGGGTCAGTCCTGGAAAAAGCTGACAATCTGCTTGGTCTGCCCACCGGGAATGACGTGGGAAGCTGGGTTTTTGACGGGGTATGGAATAGCGACAATGAGGGGGACGCGATCAGGGGGGAACTTGTTTCCATCCAGGGCAGGGATTTCATCGTGAGCTCCCGTCACAAACTTGCTACGCTTGGACGAGTGGAGAACTTGAACGCAGTCGATACGCCCGACGCGTCAACGGTCCGTAGAAAAAATCGAGCCCAGGACGTGGAAAATTTCAAGAGATTCAAAAGGCATAGGGGTAGAAGCATTTGCTGTAACCCCGGAAACGGGAGGTTTTCGGTATGCGAATAGCGATGCTTTCGCCCATTGCGTGGCGAACTCATCCAAAGCACGATGATCCGTGGGAGAGGGTTGTCTCGCTCCTTACCGAGGGCCTGGTGGGGAGAGGGGTAGATGTAACCCTCTTCGCGACGGCGGATTCCGAGACCTCCGGTGCATTGCATTCAGTGGTGCCGAAACCGTACGAGGGGGACAATTCGCTTGACCCGAAGGTATGGGAGTGCCTCCACATCAGCGAACTCTTCGAGACCGCGAATAATTTTGATCTCATCCACAATCACTTCGATTTTCTCCCGCTCACCTATTCCGGACTCATCAGGACTCCCGTTCTCACCACCATTCACGGATTCTCGTCTCAACGAATCCTCCCCGTGTACAAGAAATACGACGGCAGGGTCTACTACGTCTCCATAAGCGATGCGGACCGGTCGCCGGAACTGACCTACCTGGCGACCGTCCATCACGGTATCGACATTGAATCGTTCTCGTTCAACGAGCGCGGTGGGGACCATCTGATCTTTTGCGATCGCATCCATCCTGAGAAAGGGACGCGAGAGGCCATTGAAATAGCCACACATGCCAGGAGAGATCTCGTTATCGCGGGGGTCGTCCAGGATGAGGAATACTTTCGCTCCGAGGTGGAGCCTCATCTGGACGGCAAGCGAATCACATACATCGGCAGCGTTCTTCCCGAGAAACGAAATGAGCTTCTTGGCAGCGGTCTGGCGCTTTTGCATCCCATCAGCTTCGACGAGCCCTTCGGCTTATCTATCCTTGAAGCAAACGTGTGTGGTACACCGGTCATTGCCTTCCCAAGAGGTTCCATGCGGGAAATCGTTGAACACGGAGTCAACGGCTTTCTCGTTCCGGACGTATCCGCTGCAGGTGCCGCGGTGGAGCGCATGGCCGAGATATCCCGTGCAGACTGTAGGAGGGTAGCTGAGGAGCGGTTTTCCAGAGATCGGATGGTGGACGACTACCTCCGACTCTATGCCCGGATCTTGGACAGAGCCAGACGAGAAGACCACCGGCCATGGGGGTACTATGAGG
>JARRRG010000378.1:0-3684 GCA_037380965.1 Deltaproteobacteria bacterium | reverse complement strand
GTCTGGGTGCTTGCCTCTCTCGGCCTCACGTGTTTCCTGACGTATCACACGCTAAAGAACCGCCCCCGGGATCAGATCGTGTACACCAAGAGACAGCGGTAGTCTTTCTCGCTCGCCCTTCCCTGACTCCCCATCGATGAGCAACCTCGTGCGGCAGTGCTGCATCATATGAACGTCAGTGGCAGCCGCTCCGACGGCAGGGCTTGTCAGCCTGGCATGTGCCGCGTGCGCGTCGTCACACCAGCGATGCTCTGTCGGATTCTTGGTAAACGGCGCGCTCGGTCCGAGTTTCAGCTTGAAGGAGGGGGGGCAGGCCGGCCGAAGGTGCTCAGGAGAGGGTGGTCTCAGGAGGGCAGCTTACGGTGCGTGATGCCACGGCACTGCATAAACGTGGGGCGGCCCAACACATGATCCCTGTGCGGTCCGCCCGGCAAAGAGAAAAACCCGACCCCCCCAACGGAGAGGGTCGGGTCAGTTTGCTTCTATTTGAGAGTCAAATTCGCCCTAATTTACCACCCGCATTTTGGCGCTTTCGGCACTACCTTGCACTGCAACGCCTGAGGTTTCTTGGCGGGCACGGCGCTGTCGACCAGGTACGTGTACTTGCCACACACCATCATCGTTTTCCATTTGCAGGACCACGAGATTGAGGGTGCGCAGGGACCGCAAAGCTGACATTTGCCCTTGGCTTTGCCTTTGCACAGGTCACGGTACACATCAGTGGTCTTCGGGACTTTGATTTTCTTCTTCGTGGGGAGAAGCGCGTAAGGACCGCCCGGCAGGCTCACCGGTACGGGCGGACAGGGGACGGTCATGCACTTCGGTGCCGCGGGCTTACCTTTGATCGGAGCATATGTTACTTTGGCGCCCGGCGGGCAGGCAATGGGGCCTTTGGCAAATGCGAGGCCGGCGAAAGCGACCACCGCTACGAGCACTGTGATCAGGACCAACGACTTCTTCATCCTATACCCTCCTTAAATGAAGCATATTTCAGCAAGAAAAACCTTTATTTCACGATTTAAGCCACCGTAGCACACCTTTTCAATCGTTGTCAAGTAAAATCCTGCACATGCACCCGCGGAGACTGGTCGGCAGCCGCATCCGGACTCTTGGTCATTCCCGGTCCGGATTCATCCCCGCGTCTCATATTGTACAGGTTACAGCTCATTCATAGAGGAGTACCGGCGCGAATGCAAGGAAAATCGTACGAGGCCGGATGGAAAAATCCTCGTACACCCGTGAGACCCCAGCGCCCCGTACACCAACCCTTCCCAGGCCCCGCGTTCCAGAATTTCTCTCCAAGCCTCTCCGGAGCAGCTCTGCCTTTGTACGGGCTGCGTCTCGTGCCGTGCGTGCCAAGATTCCGGAATGAACAGCAGTTGGACGCTTGTTGCGGGGAGCGACCTTTCAACCGGCAGCGTCCCGTCAGGAGCAATACAAGAGGTGAGCGCGGATCATATCTGGAGGATGATCGTTTGAACGAGAGGTTTGCGCCTCAGGATGCGATTAATATGCCGGCGGACGGCCAGTCGAATCTGGTCCCGAACTTCTTCCCACTCCTCCGGGTCTCCAAGATCCAGGCCGGCGATAAGCCGCTCCACAGCCTGGCGCGTGCCGTCAAGAAGCTCCGGCTCCAATTCCTCATAGGTCAATCCCCGTGAAAAAACCTCCGGCCCTGAAACGACCTCCCCTGTACCTCCCTGAACCGCGAGGACCACGGTAACCAGTCCTACCTCGGATAGAACACGGCGCTCACGCAGGACCTCCGTGCCCACGTCTCCGACGCCCTTCCCATCTACGAAGACGCGCTTCAGCTCGACATGATCGACAACTTTCATCCCTTCCCTCGATATTTCGATCATATCTCCGTCCTGGGCGACGAGCACCCGTTCTTGAGGGATCCCTTCTTCTACGGCCATGCGGGCATGTCGGCGGAGATGGCGATACTCACCGTGCACGGGCATAAAATAGTGCGGGCGGACAATCCGCATGATGGAACGGAGCTCTTCACTGGCCGCGTGGCCGGAGACATGAACGTGTGAGACCTTCTCGTACTCGACGTCCGCGCCGCGTCGGGAGAACTCGTTAATGATGTGATTGATCGCCTTTTCGTTGCCTGGAATGAAGCGGGAGGAGAACACCAAAAGGTCCCCTTGCTTGACCTTGAGATACTTGTGTCGCTCGTACGCCATCAGGGAGAGCGCGGACATCGGCTCCCCCTGCGAACCGGTGGAGAGAAGCAGTACCTTGTCATCGGGCAGGCCGTTCATATCCTTGATGTCGACCAGGATGCCCGGAGGGACTTCCAGATACCCCCGTTCAGCCGCGATCCGCGTATTCACCGTCATCGAGCGCCCCACGAGCACAACGTATCGACCGAACTCGCTCGCGAGGCTCAATATCTGCTGTATGCGATGAATATTCGAGGAAAAGGTTGCAATCAGGATCCGGCCCGGCGCGGCCCGAAAGATCCTCGCAAGGGCCGGCCGGATCGTACTCTCCGACCCCGCGGACCCGCTTCTCTCCACGTTCGTGCTGTCCGAGAAGAACGCGAGCACTCCTTTGCGGGAGTATTAAGCAATCTTTTCCAGATCGCACACGCGGCCGTCAATGGGATCCGGGTCCAACTTGAAATCGCCCGAGTGCATGATGATCCCGGCCGGAGTCGTCACGGCTAACCCGACCCCGTCAGCCACGGAATGGCACATCGCGATAAAGTCTATTGAAAAGGGACCCAGTTCGAGACCGGTGTCGGTTGACACGATGTGTCTCGTTGTCGTGCCGAGAAGGTTGAATTCCTCGAGCTTGGACTCCACCAGTCCCATGGTGAAATTCGTGGCGTACACGGGAGCGGTGATCCTTTCAAGGACATAGGGAAGCGCGCCGATGTGGTCTTCATGGCCGTGGGTCAAGACGATTCCGAGCACGTTCCATTCCTGTCGGAGCAGAGCGTCAAGGTCGGGAATTACCAGGTCTATCCCGGGCATGGACTCATCAGGAAACATCAGGCCCGCATCAATAATCACTGCGTCCTGTTTCCAGGCAAGAACCATCATGTTCATGCCAATCTCACCGAGTCCCCCCAAAGGCAGGACCTTCAACTTCGAATCTTTATCATGCTTCATCAATATTATTCACGACTGATCCCAGCGAGTCGTTACCGTACCCGCCTCGGACAGTGGGAGAGTATTTTTTCGCGGACTTCACACCCCGCGTCAGGCCCATGACCGCACTCGCGCACGGATCCTCTGCGAGTCTGCATGGTAGACATGGACCACCCAACATTCTCTCGGGCATGTATGTCATTTTACCATGCCGCGCGCCGGCACGCCACCGCACACGCCGTCCCCTTCTTTAGTTCCCAGAATTATTGTACTACTCTATTGATGGAGTATCACTTCTTCGAGACACGGTTCAGGTTCGCGCAGGGAGAATCGAGGAATCGAACAATGAGCATGCACCGGTACTCGTGCAAGCTTCGACCTCAACGGAGGTCCGTGGCGAAGCCCGGTGGAAAAGGGAACCGGACTTCCCGGAGCGCACCGTTCACCGTACTCTGCCGCAGGAGGTCTTACTTTTCTTGATGTATTGAACGATGTTGGGGACGAAGAGGAGGTCCAGGCAGGCACTCGTCCGGCACCATGCCTCGAGGGTAGCCTGGTAGGGGAGGGATTTCGGAAAAAA
>JARRRG010000377.1:1995-5686 GCA_037380965.1 Deltaproteobacteria bacterium | reverse complement strand
GAAAAACTTCCGCCAAGTGTCCACGAGCGTTTGTCAAAAACCACGGTCAACTCAGCCGGTGGGCCAAAGGGGACGAGATCCAGATCCGAAGTTGCCCGGGCATGCAGAAGGTTCCATCTCACGAACGCGCCGATGGCTGCCTCACCAAACATTCTGTGCCTATACTCACCGAAAAACTCAAGGAAGTAGCCCTCACCAAATCCCCCACTAAACTCCTCTGCTTCCGGTCGGCCAGGAAATGATAGGACACTCTTTATGTTCCCGGGCACGTAAGGAAAGAAGATCATCCTCGCCGTCAGAGGAGGCGTAGCACATTGGACCCCAACAAACGGCAAGTATACCTCAGCTCTGATATCTTGAGTTGCTTGTGGTTCCTGAAACTGCGACAAATTCACGTCGAACCGTGAAGTGAAATGGTCCCAGCGAAAACCGCCGATCACCTGGAACCCCCCTCCAGGATTAAGAGCCACCATACCCTCAAGGAACCAGTACTCAGGATGGGAGTCGAAGGGAATTCTTAGGCCGTCGGAGAGCACTGCACCGTCCATTTGACCAGGAACGAGCCATCCGCCGCCGATCGAGAGTCCCAGCCGATCACTGACCGGTGATTCTATTTCGAAGCCCAACCAAAGCCCTTTGAAAGGAGTTTGTAAACTCTCGTGGAAATCTTCGCCTCCAGCAATTCGATAATCATACGCAAACGTTACTCCTTTCCTATGTTCGAGCCATCCGACGTAGAAGGCAGGAGCAATGCCGGGCACGGGCTCTCCGGGACCGCAGCTTGATCTCGCACCAGGAGTTCCGCCCAAGGAAGGAAGGAACGGCAGAGATGGCAAGCCGGCGGACAGGCCGCCCCCGAAACCTTGGGCAAATACGAGGGCCGGTGCGGCGTAAAGAATGATAAAGGCGAGAAAAAGGAAGGATTTTCTCATTTTCCATACCCCTTCGAGAAAGAAACAAAACAACCGCTCGCTCGCATCCACGGAGGGGACACGGTGCGAGCACAAACGATGAAATCTATTTATTTTTCTGCACATACGTTATAACTAATAACATCCCGCATTGTCAAGGCATTTCTGCGGCCACTTGTCAAGGCATTTCTGCGGTTCCTGTGAAAAAAGGGAGCATGGGTAAGGTCTTTCCTCTGTTCCTGCGGTTGCAGACCGGATAATTCCACCCGGATTGAGCCGAAGCTCGGCCAAGCCACCGGTATTTTCCAGGATTCCGTATGGAGTAAGCTTTTCTTATACTGCCCACAAAAATGTAGGATTTCGTGCCGAGGAAACAACGGCGATTCCTTCGTGGACGCCTCTATTCCGACCCGAGACTCGCGTGTGCCGGATTGCCGCAGGTACGCATACACGACCTCAAGCGCATCTTTGTCCGGAGGTTGACACACGCGGGAATGTCATCCAAAGACCGCCACGATCTTACCGGCCGTAAGGCTGGGTGGACCACTGGTCATCACAAAACGAAAGGCACAATCTGATTGAAGCAGCGGATAAGGTGTGGGCCCCATCTCCCTCAAAACCTCGTATTCGTCATTTTGAAGGGAGCGGCGGCAAAGAGACAAGCCGGTTACATCAATTGGCTGGGGGACAAGGATTCGAACCTTGGTTACCGGGGCCAGAACCCGGCGTCCTGCCGCTAGACGATCCCCCAGCGGTCCCCCATTGTTAATCGTTGGGGGCGACCCTGTCAAGGCTAATCCTTTGGGCTTCGGCTTTCCTCTTCCCGTTCGAAGAATTCCTTGATCATGGCGCCGGGTATAGCTCCATCTCTGATGATGCGAACGGTTGAGCCGAGGGGCTCCGCCACCGTGGACGGTTGACCTCCCGGACTCGGGCCGAAGTCTACGATGAGATCGACCGCGTCGATGACCTGCCGAGCAATCTCGTCGACGCGATCCGGATTCGGGCCGCCGGACAGGTTTGCGCTGGTGGCGGTTATCAACCCACCAGCACGTCCGGCCAGGGTCCGTGCCGGGCAGGGCGGAGGAATCCTGACACCGATCTTGCCGGTCGGCCCGATCAGGGCGTCCGGTACAGCCCGGGTCGTCTCGAGAACGAGGGTGAGACTTCCGGGCCAGAACCGATCCATGAGCCTTCGAACTTTCGCTTCAGGCTGCGCAATGATTTTGTTGAGGGCAGCCCGGTTGAAGGCAATCAAGGGGAGAGGCTTTCCCTCATTTCGCACCTTGATGGCAAGAATCCTTCGGAGCGACTCATCCTGAAAGGGGTCAGCGGCCAGGGCGTAGAAGGTCTCCGTGGCAACCAGTACGACGCCGCCGCAGCGGACAAGGTCCGCGGCCCGTGCGAAAAGACGTTCTTCTTCAGGAGAGCCTGTCCAGGTGGCCATGAGAAGATATTCCTACCATTAGATGGTGCAGCGCGACACGCGCTGCTCCCGCTGCGATCGTCTTATCCGGCTCCGTTATCGGATAAGGCGAGATTCCGCGCTCCGGGTCATCGGAAACCGAACGCTGTCTTTCAGTGCTCATGCCCTCGGAGGGGCTCCCTGATGAGGGCTTTTTCTGACCGGAAGTTCGATGACGAAGGTGGCTCCACCGCCGGCAGTCTCCTTGACCCGTATAAAACCGTTGTGATCGGACACGATGGTGCTCACGATGGTCAGTCCGAGTCCGGTGCCGCCCGGCTTGGTGGAGTAATATGGCTCGAAGAGCCGATCTTTGTCCTTCGGGTGGACTCCGACCCCGCTGTCCGCGACCTCGATGCACACCATGGAGAGGTCGGCATCATACCGGGTGAGGACGGCAATCTCACCGCCATCGACCACCGCGGAAACCGCGTTGTCCAGGAGATTCACAAGAGCCCTTTTCATCTGTTCCCTGTCGAGGTCGAATGTCGGTACGGATGGATCGGGCTCGAAGGAGAAGTGTACCCGTTCGTTCCCCTGAGCAAAGAGCTCAACCACGTCGCTGATAACTGCATTCAGGTCGTCAGGCACCGGATTGGCCGACGGCATGCGGGCGAATTTGGAGAACTCGTTGACCATGTTCTTGAGCTGCTCAACTTGATTGATGATGGTTGAAGTGCACTGGTCCAGGGTATCGTTGTCCCCTTCCATGGTGTCCATGTACTTGCGCCGGATCCTCTGAGCATTGAGCTGTATGGGAGTGAGGGGGTTCTTGATTTCATGGGCTATTCTCCGGGCTACATCTCTCCACGCGGCCATCCGCTGAGCCTTGACGAGATAGGTCATGTCCTCGAAGACAAGAACCACCCCGAGGTCTCTCCTTTCCTCGTCCCTGAGGCTGTTGGCGAAACAGATGAGCGAGAGAGCCCTGTCCGGGAACGACAGCGTGATCTGGCGTTCGATAGCTTCCGTGTCTGAATGAGCCAGGTCTTGAAGTATCTCGGTGACCGCGCCGGCTGAGGCCGCGGGCAATACCGTTGGCAATAACTGGCCAAGTATCTCGTGGCCCCTGATTCCGAGAAGCCGTCCGGCGGAACTGTTCACCGCGGTGATCCTCCCCTTCGAGTCGAGAGCCAGTACGCCCGCGGCGACGTTCTTCAGGACGGTCTCCATATACTTGCGACGGCCTTCCAGGTCCAGGTTCACTCTGATCAGCTCATCTCGGGCCCTGCGGAGATCTGCAGTCATCTTGTTGAATGACCGGACCAATACGCCGAGCTCGTCATCCGCGGTCGGTTCTATATAGACCCCCAGA
>JARRRG010000377.1:0-1960 GCA_037380965.1 Deltaproteobacteria bacterium | reverse complement strand
TCTTGCCGGTTCCCTCTGCCAGTCGCTGGATCGGTTCGGTAATGTCTCGGGCCAAGGTCATGCCGAACCAGAATCCGATGAAGATGACGAGCAACGCGACCATGAGAAGAATGAGCACGTAAATGGTTTTCACCGGCCCTCTCATCCTCTTGGCCTCCTGGTAGTCTCCGTACGCGTTCGATATTGAGAACAAGCGCCCCGCGAGCGAGGTAGGGATGTAGTGGTCGACGATCAGGACCGCGGATACCCGATCGCCGGGTGTGCTCACAATCGGCACGATTCCGCGGAGGAGGTCGCCACCGCTCTCCAGGGGCACGATCTTGGAGGTCTTCTTGCCCCGGAAGGCTATGCGAATGAAGCTCGGTCGCGGTGCGGGGATGTGCACGGACTGCAGCGCGGGATCCTTCACAGAAATCGGGGGGACGTTCGACCGGTAGAGAATCTGGATTGCGCTGAAACCGTCCGCGGCACGCCAGGAGGCGAGAGAACGGGAGAGGTCTTGTCGACGAGATGCGTCGAGCAGTGCGTCTTCTGCAATCAACGAGGCCAGGCGGGAACCGCCGTTGAGCACGTTGTCGGAAGCACTCTGGTAATAGGCCTGGGCCACCACCAGCGCGGACTGGAGCGATTCCTCGACCTGGGCCTTGAACCAGGTCTCTATGGTGGTGTGGACTACGCCCGCGCTGGCGATAAAGAGTACGATCGTGGGAACCAGCGTAAGAGCGACAAACGCGAGGGTGAGGCGCGTCTTGAGATTCGCTCCAAGGATTTTCTGACGGCGCTCGAAGACCAGCTTGAAGAGATTGCGGATCAGAAAGAAAATGACCAGTATGAGCAGGAGAGTGACGATGGTGAGGAGCGCGAAGAGCAGTAAGTGGCCACCGAGCGGGATCCCTTCGACGGATCGAGCAATAAGGTATTCGGCCAGGATGATCGCCGCGATCAGGAGCACACCGCCGAGGGCCACGCCAAGCTCCCGGCGCCTCTTTCTTCGTTCCTGCTCTGGAGTGGGAGCGTTCTTCACGCGGACCGACCTTTCATCCTGCTGAGCTCCGCGTCGCTGAATCCGAAATGGTGTCCCACTTCGTGGATGACGACCTCACGAATCTTGTCCGCGATTCTGTCTCGGGTCCCAGCCGCTTTCATGATGGGAATCCGGTAGAGGTAGATACGGTCCGGCAGCGAGACTGTCTGAAAAAAGCTCCGTTGGGTGAGGGGCACGCCGGCATAGAGCCCCAGGAGCTCGAGGGAGGATTCAATACCGAGCGAATCGAGTGTTTCGGGATCGGCACTGTCCTCAACAAAGATTTCCACATTATCCATCTTCTCGCGCAATTCGAGAGGCATGTCTTCGAGAGCCTCGCTCACGTATTCTGAAAAACGTTCAGGGGTCACAATGTCTCCGTGTTCACCAGTTCGTGCGATGACCCAAGCTAACACCGTCAGCGAGAGATAGGGGGACAAGATCCCTTCCCCTGTTCTCTGATCCAGCTTCCGCCGGTTCGGCCTCCATTTCGGATCGTTGTGAGAAGGTCTTGTCATGACTGATGATCTGTAATAGCGAGGTTTTCATCTCTGGGGAGAAGACCGGTTCAAAAATCCAGTGGAAGCCCGGCGACTTGACAATCCAGCGCCGTTGCGCGCATACAAGAAGCTCTATCAGAAAAGTGGAGAAATGGAAAGGTGCTGGGTAGCCCGAGGGGGCGACACGTTCTCACAGTCGGTCTGGGGAATCCTGGTCGAAAATATGCCCGTCAACGACACAATCTGGGCTTCAGGGTGGCGGACGATCTCGCTGCGGAAGCGGGCGGCACATGGAAAAAAGAACGCGTCGAAGCGCTCACGTGCGAAATCCAGGTGGAAGCCCATCGGGTGACCCTTGTAAAACCCCAAACATACATGAATCGGAGTGGACAGGTCCTCGCCCCCCTGTTGAAACGATACAATGCCGACCCGGCAC
>JARRRG010000376.1:0-3691 GCA_037380965.1 Deltaproteobacteria bacterium | reverse complement strand
TGAATCCTAAGTCAGCCGCCGGGAGTGCTCTTGAACAGAGGGAGTCATCCTCACCCTTGCCATTCTCGGGTGGCCCTGAACCTCTGCGTCCCTGAATCTTCCCCCATTCATTTCAAGCCGACGAGCTCCATTTTGGAAACCGTTGCCAGGGGACTCTTCAGGAGCGAAACGATTTATGGCCCCGGACTGGCTGCTATATCATCAATTGCGCTCCAAAACGCGACCGTTTCGTGGTCTCGTGACATCTCCTCACCCTCGTCGATCAGACGTCAAGGAGATCAGGGGCGGAAGATTCAGTACAGGTTCGTGTTGCCGCGTGGAATTCTCCGCTTGAAGGAGTCTTGGTCCTGGCCATTTCTGCGTCTACGTGGGAAGCCTCGAAACGGCAGACAATCAGTGATATCCGATGAGGCCGTATTCGATCCCCGGCCGACCGTCAATAGGGCAGATATTTGCTTCCAGGTAGGCGGTAATAGGAAAAAGGGGGCAGGTGCTTCCAGGCACCAGGAATTTGGGCAATTTGATACCAAGAAGTCTAGACCTTCCCATACCAAACTGCCTGGCCAGTAAGGGCTCTGCCTCAACGGGAACCTTGGGATCGAGCGGAATCTTGATGCTGCGTATACGACCGGTGCGCTCGCAAACGACAATGATGTGCTGTATGTTCCTCGCTTGGTCGACGGCATCGAATCCTTGGATGAAGCGTTCCCGGTAGCCGCAGGAGGGACATGAGATTTCGATTATGTCAGACTGAGCCAATCCGAAGGCTGGCAGTGCCAATAAAGTTATGAGAAGGAAAAGAATCGCTTTGATTGACATCCCTGCGTTGCCTCCTCGGAGCCATGGCTCCGGAGCGATTTCCGCAGGTAAGTATCAGGGACAAGGCCGGGAAATCAACATTTGTTTTCAAAAAAATTCGTACCTAATTGTTATTATGGAGTTAATTACCTCGCATCTCCATGCTGCCGGCGGTTTCCATCCTATCTTGGCACTCCTCGCCATCCTATTTTTTCGAGTACTTTTGCCAGTCCCCGCGGACTCGAAGCACCACCTCCTCGTGCAAGGCCATAATGCTTTCGAGCGCCTCAACGTCCGGAAGGCTGATACTGTCCAGGCTTTCGAGGACAACCCTCGGAATTCGGCTGAATGAAATCTTGCCCGCGAGAAAAAGTTCCACTGCCACTTCATCCGCGGCATTGAGCACTATGCAGCTTGCATCACCTCGTTGCATGGCGTCGTAAGCGGCCTTGAGCAACGGGAATTTCTTCGTGTCCGGTTCCCGGAATGTGAGCGCGGCCAGCCTGGGAAAGCTTACAGGGGCAACGCCGGACGCTATCCTCGCCGGGAACGCCAACGCGTGGCTTATCGGGATCTTCATGTCGGTAGCTCCCAACTGAGCCAGTATGGAGCCGTCAGCGAATTCCACCATGGAATGGCAAATACTTTCCGGGTGAATGACAACCTCGATGCGGGACTCGTCCACACCGAAGAGCCACCTGGCTTCGATCACCTCGAGTCCCTTGTTCATCAAAGTGGCGGAATCCACCGTGACCTTGGGCCCCATCTTCCAACGCGGATGATTCAGCGCCTGTTCCCTGGTGACGTTCGCAAATTCTTGTGATGAGAGGTCTCGGAACGGCCCCCCCGAAGCTGTCAGTATTATTCTCCGGATTTCGGCGTCAGCATTTCCCTGAAGGCACTGAAAGATGGCTGACTGCTCCGAGTCCACGGGGAGCAGGGCAACGCCCTTCGTCCTGACGGTATCCATGAATAGGCGGCCGGCCATCACCAGCACTTCTTTGGTCGCCAGCGCAACATCCTTGCTTGCGTTCACTGCGGCAAAAGTGGGCCTGAGGCCCGCGCTTCCGGGGAGGCAGCTCAGCACAACGTCCGTTTCATCATGGGTGGCGGCTCGTTCAAGCCCGCTGTCCGACTGGCCGACCCACACGGGCCGGGCATAGTCTCGCAGCCGTTGTTTCAATTCTTTGGCCGAGCTCTCGTTCGCGGTTGACACCACGGACGGACGAAACTCTCTCACCTGTTGTTCCAGCAGGTCTACATTCGCTCCCGCGGCAAGCGCGGACACGTCGAAGAGATCTGGATGCAGTCGGACCACGTCGAGAGCCTGCACCCCTATGGAGCCGGTCGAGCCAAGAATTGCGATGCGCTTCATTAAAGCACCTAATAGCCTACCAGGAACAGAAAGTAGAAGGTGGCGGGAAAGGCCAGGATCAGGCTGTCAGCCCGGTCCAAAACCCCTCCGTGACCAGGCATGATCGTGCCGAAGTCTTTGATGGCGAGCCTTCTCTTGATCATCGACGCGGTGAGATCTCCAACCGGGCCCGCCACCGCGAGCATGAGAGTGACCACGAGCAGGTACCAAAGGGACGGAAGTCCGGGAAACGCCAGTTTCACACCCAACATGCCGACAAGATTTCCCAGCAGGCTTCCTCCAAGACCCTCAACGGTCTTTGACGGACTGATAGACTTCGAAAATCGGTGTTTCCCAAAAAAGCGGCCCCCGAAGTATGCGCCAACGTCACCGAAACACACCACCACCATTATGAAAAAGATCCACGCAATTCCCAGATCTAATCTCCTGACGAGGATGGCGTGGCTCAGCGGCACAATGACATAGGCCAAGGCGAAGATCATTTCAGAGGCCGATTCCAGGGTCTGTTCAATTTTATGGTAGAGGATCAGATGGATCAGGATCACGAGCAGAGGATACCAGGCGAGAACCGCCATGAGCGTCCCAAGAGAAAACGAGTAGAAGGTTGCGATGATCCCGAAACCGAGGACGAGCGTAATCTCCTTACCGGGAGACTTCTTCAACGCGGGAAGACATCGGGCAAGTTCCCACACTGCGGTTCCCCCCAAAGCCGTGACGAGGAAGGCTACGCCCAGCACGCCTCCAAACAGGAAAAGGGGCACCAGAATCGCAATGATCACAATCGCTGTGATCACCCGATCGCGTAACATCAGGGAACCCTTCCTCCTGTCTCAATCTGGTCGGAAATCATCCCGAATCTCCGCTGTCGTTGCTGGTACGCTTCTATGGCCTGCGTAAAAGTCTCTTCATCAAAATCGGGCCAGAGCGCGGGGGTGAAATAGAGTTCCGTGTAGGCAGCCTGCCACAGAAGGAAGTTGCTGATCCGCAGCTCGCCTCCGGTGCGGATCAGAAGATCCGGATCTCGGAGGCCACGTGTCTCGAGCAAATCTCCGAACAGTTCCTCGGTGACCGAGTCTTCAGCAACTTCGCCCGAACTGATGGCATGAGCGAGCCGAACAGCCGCTTTGAGAATGTCCTGCCTGCCGCCGTAGGAAAGGGCAATGTTGAGGACCATGGATCGGTTCGTCTTCGTTCGTTCTCGGGCCTTCTCGATTTTCGCCATCAAACGAGCAGGGAGCCGTCCGACTTCACCGATGGTTCGAAAACAGATCCCATTCCTATGCAGCTCTTCCAGCTCCGAATCGAGGTACTGTGCGAGAAGATTCATGAGACCGATCACTTCGGTTTTCGGCCTCTGCCAGTTCTCTGTGGAAAAGGCGTAGAGTGTAAGGATCTCTATGCCGGTGCGTCGAGCGAATTCCACTGTCCGCCGAACTGATTTAGCTCCCTGACGAGGGCCTTCAAGCCGAGGCAGGAATCGACGACGCGCCCAACGGCCGTTACCGTCCATTATGATGG
>JARRRG010000375.1:0-3700 GCA_037380965.1 Deltaproteobacteria bacterium | reverse complement strand
CCGCCTCTCCGCATCGCGGAGCAATCGTCTCTTCAGGACGCAGCATGAGCACTGTTCTCCTCGTTCAATCCCTGATCGGGGGCATCATAATGGGGTCGGTGTACGCCCTCCTCGGCGTGGGATTCTCCCTCACCTGGGGTGTCATGAACGTGATCAACATCTCGCACGCGGCCTTCGGACTGCTCGGAGCGTTTCTTGCCTATACCTTGCTGAGCTGGCTGGGCATCGATCCGATCCTCTCCGTGGCGATTACCGCCCCGCTCCTATTCTTCGGGGCTTGCGTGATCTTTCGCTTCTTGATTCTGCCGATCACTCGAGCGAAAGAGGTGATCGTACCCTCGATGATATTGACGTTCGGCATAGCCATTATTCTCGAGAATATCATGCTCATCGTCTGGACCCCGGACCCGCGCCTCATGACCACCTGGTACACCAGTAAGGTGCTCATCCTGGGGCCCTTCTATTTGCAGTACGCTCCGCTGGCCGGCTTCTTTATGGCCATAGCCGGCGTGGTCCTCATCCACCTGTTTCTGAAGAAGACGTTCACGGGCAAGGCCGTTCGAGCGGCATGGCAGCAGCCGGAAGCCTCACAACTCTACGGCGTGAACCTCATGCGCATCAGCATGATTACCTTCGGTCTTGCGGTGGCCTCCGCGGGAGCAGGAGGAGTGGGCCTGTCGCTCCTCTATTCGTTCGAGCCTCACGCCCACAATCTCTGGCTCATTTATCTCTTTCTCGTGGTCATTGTGGGCGGAGTCGGGAACGTGCTCGGCACCGCTGCCGCGGGTCTTTTGATCGGCCTGATTACCGGCCTCTCTTTGGCGTTCCTCCCCTATCAATGGGTGAATCTCCTGACGTTCGGCCTGCTCATGATCATTCTCCTGGTGCGACCGCACGGCCTATTTCAGAGCGAGGTCTGACAATGGCGCAAGACCGGAGGAAATCTCGTGTGTCACTCATCATCGGGGTGCTGATCGTCCTGGGCCTTGCGGCATTCCCGCTGACAGCTCCGCCGGTCTATTTCATTTCCTTTCTCTACACCGTCTTTATGTTTGTCTGCCTTTCAGCGTCATGGAATCTCATTGGAGGCTACGCGGGATACCTCTCATTCGGGCATGTGGCGTTCTTCGGTATAGGAGCATACACGACCGCGCTCATGGCGAACGTGTTCGATCTCTCCGCGGTGGGGACGATACTTTCGTCACTTCCCGCAGGGGCGGTTGCCGCACTCACCTCGATCATTATCGGATATCCTTGCTTGAGGCTGCGTGGCCCATATTTCGCTGTCATTACGCTGTGCTTCGCATTTGTGGTGCAGTTGGCGGCACAGAATCTTGACATCGTCGGAGGACCGGACGGATTGTGGATCAAGGCCATGAATCTGCCGATCGAGATGAGCCGTTCCATAATGTTCGAATTGATGCTCCTTCTCATGATAATCACCATTCTTACGAGCATATGGGTCGATCGCTCGAGGTTCGGGGCCGGCCTGAGAGCCATCAAGGAGGACGAGGAAGTAGCTCAGACCATGGCCATCAATGCTCCGCGACTCAAGATACAAGCTTTTGCGCTCTCGGCCTTTTTCCCGGGGATCGCGGGCGGTATACACGCGTACTATCTCACCTACATCCATCCGGCTATCGTATTCGATGTGAACATCTCGATCCTGATCGTCCTCATGGCCCTTTTCGGAGGTGGCGGCACCTGGCTGGGACCCATTGTGGGCGCGGCGTCGCTGAGCTTCATCAATGAGGGGTTGTCCACATTCGTCAAGGCGGAGTTCGCACGGATGATCTACGGTGGTCTGTTTATTGTGGTGATCATCTTCATGCCCAACGGAATCATAGAGTTTTTTAAGAGGCGCGGGGCACGGATACCGGATGGGGCGGAAACCGCTCGACCAACCTGACGAATGCCTGACCACCTGCTCCGGCTCTATCGGGAACTCCCATCTCGCACTCCGGTTCCATTGGGAGACGAGATCGCGTCCAGCGACCCATCCGACCGGTTGACTTCAGGCGGCCGCCCCTATGAGAGGGCTCCCGTGGGAAATATCCAAGAACAGCCATGAAAGGGCCTGAAACAATGTCTCCTTGGAAGATTAAACCGCTTGTATGTGGAACAATCGAAGTCAAGAAAGAGCAGCTCACGACAGGACTCGATGTGGGTCTCCCTCTTGTAGTCCCCTACCTGGGCTTCTACCTGTCGGACAGCGCACATAAGATCCTCGTGGATAACGGTATCAACGCGAAGTATATCGTGGACGGCAAAGCTTGGGCGGGCAGTCCCGCAGAGGGTGGAGAAGACTGGGTGCTCAAATCCCTCGATGAGATCGGTGTTCGCGCGGAGGAGATCGATTGCGTGATCTATACTCATCTCCATAATGATCATGCAGGGAATTGCCACCTTTTCCCGAAAGCAGTCCACGTCTTCCAGGAGGCGGAGTGGAAGGAACTGCTCGATCCGCTCCCGTCGATGAGAATACGGGGTGATTTCGATCAAAGCCTCATACCCGAACTGGAAGGACTGGACTGCCAGAAGGTCGTAGGAGATGTCGAACTGCTCGACGGACTCGAGTTGATCCTTACGCCCGGCCACACGGCTGGGAGCCAGTGCCTCCTTGTGGACACAGCAGAGGGCGTCTATAATCTCGCCGGCGACACGATCCACGTACTGCCTATCGCGTTTCCCGAGATGAAAGAGATGATATTGATGGACGGAACCGTTCTGCCGATCACCCCAGCGCCCAAACACTGGGGACCCGCGGTGCCTTCGAGCCTCGTCTATGACCATTACGCGTGGTTTCGATCGATCTACCGAATCAAGTCGATGTTACGGGACCCGAAGTTCCTCATACCCGGCCATGAGCCTTCCGTGGTGGGGAAAACGTTCGGTTGATTTCAGTCGGCTTCGGAAAGATTTCCCGAGGGACCCGTAGAGTCCACGCGGTATGCAGCGGCCGAGGCGTGTACCCGCGTCGGTCGCGGTGAGCTTGCCCCCTTCCGCTCCTTCGAAGCTGAACAGATCCGGGAGATGGTTCCGGTGATCCGAGGGAACCGCGGCATGTAACCACGGAAATGCAATGGAACGATCCAAAAAATCAGGCATGATACACAGGCCACTTCCGCGGCGGAACGATCCCGAAGGGGAACGGGTTCCTGAATCCCTGCCCTGCATCGTGGATGTCCATGTACATCTGTTTCCGGACAAGCTGTTCACTGCCATCCGGAACTGGCTCGATGAATTTGCCTGGCGCGTGCGTTATCGGTTGAGGTCCCCGGAGGTCATAGAATTTCTCCTTGCCCGAGGGGTAGATCGTGTTGTGGGCCTCCACTATGCACATAAGCCTGGTATGGCTCGCACACTGAACACGTACATGGCAGGTCTGTGCCGCGACTATCCTCAGGTCATCGGCACGGCAACGGTATTCCCCGGTGAGGAGGGTGCCGGAGCAATATTGGGGGAAGCCTTTGAACGTGGTCTAATTGGAGTGAAACTGCACGCGCACGTACAGTTTTTTGACCTGGACAGCGACGAGATGAACGAGATTTACGATGTCTGCCTGCGCAGGGGACAACCCCTGGTGATGCACGTCGGACGGGAGCCCAAGAGCTCGGTGTACCACTATCAACGAGATCCGTATCGGATCTGCGGGGCCGACAAGCTGGAACCGGTGCTCAAACAGTATCCCGGACTTCGG
>JARRRG010000374.1:0-3700 GCA_037380965.1 Deltaproteobacteria bacterium | reverse complement strand
CCGGGATGAGAGTCTTGGCAATCAAGGACCACAATACGATAACCGCGGACCGGGCCGCGCTGGTCCACGCGATGTTGGGTGATGATGTTCTCGTGCTCGGTACGATCGTACTGAACTACTCGCTCGGAGGATTCAATCCCGAGGCCGTGGAAAAGGCGCTTGACCTCGGCGCCCGGATCGTGTTCATGCCGAGCGCGGACGCGTGCTTGACGATCGAAAAGGTTCACGTCACCGGAGAAACGCCGTGGCTCCTGCCCATTGTCAAGCGCAAAGATCCCCGGGAAGGGATGAGTGTGCTCAATGAGTGGCCCAACGGCGATCGAGTTATTCCGGAGGTTCAGGAGATTCTCCGACTCATCGCAGAGAAGGATGCGGTACTGGACACCTGCCACCTCTCAGCCCATGAGTGCCACCACCTCATTGACGCAGCAAAAGCCGCGGGGGTCAAACGGATCGTGGTAACTCATCCCAATTGCAGCGTGAACCCAATGACGATTGATGAACAGAAGGAGCTGGCGGCCAAAGGCGCATATCTCAGTTATGCCTTCCTGCCCTGCATGCCGCTTTTTGACCGGCAACACCCTATGGAGATTGCCAAGATGATGACGTCCGTGGGGTTGGACCGCTGTCTGCTCTTTTCCGACTTCGGCCAGATCGTGAATCCACCGTCGGTGGAAGGGTACAAGATGTTCCTGGCCAGTCTTCTGGCCGTCGGCCTCACTCCGGAGGATCTCACCAAGGCAGCATCAGAGAATCCGGCCCGCCTTTTGGGCCTGGACTGAGGATGCCGAGCGGTGTCCGCTCGAGGCTCACTCGCCCGGAGGAGAGACCAATCCAGGAGGACGGCCTTAACAGGCGTCTCGAGAGAAGGATTTAAGCACACAGGATAACGAGCGATCACATCAGGGAGGTAACGACATGAAACTTCGATTGATGGATTACGGGACATTGACTGCCGATCTGGGATGGGTCATTGAGGCCGCGGGCGTTTCCACTCATAGTCAAGCAAAGGTGGAAAGCCCCCGCAGGGATTTCCAGTTGCTGGGAGCTCTGATCGAGCACCCAAGAAACGGGGTCATCCTGTACGAAGTAGGACCGGCCCCAAACTGGTCCGAGATCTGGCCTGAGCCGGTCAAAGAGGTCTTCGGCATCACCCGATACGGGGATGAAAACCGCATGGATGTGCTGCTGAAGAACGCGGGCTACGATGTCAAGGATGTCAAGGCGATCATCATCGGCCATGCTCACCTCGATCACGCGGGCGGCCTGGAATTCTTCCGAGGACTCGATGTGCCGGTGTACTGTCATGAGGAGGAAATCAAATACAGCTTCTACGCGATCGCCACCAAACAGGACTTTGGGGCCTATCTCCCCCACTATGTCGACAGCGCGTTCAACTGGAAGCCGGTCTATGGCTCCGAATCCGAGCTCTTTGACGGAATCACCGCCTATCACGTGCCCGGTCATACGCCCGGCACGCTTGCCCTCAAAGTCGACCTCGACGACAAGGAGTCCTTCCTGTTCACTTCGGACGCAATGTTCTTCAAGGAGAACTGGATTGATGAACAGCCTCCCGGATGGCTGATTAGGGACATGAGCGACTGGTGGAAGACCCTCGCCCGGCTCAAGCGGATCGCGGATCGCGATAACTGCCATGTCGTGCTTGGGCATGACGGCGAAGTTTTCAGAGAGTTCGCTGCAAAGGGAGTCTGGGGAAGCTGAAAGCAGCCCAAGGGGGTGACCGTCTCGCGGTTGCCCCCTCCCGGAGCCGTACCGCTGGGTCCTATCACTCACCCGGACAGACGCTGGCCATCAATGTCGGTTTTTTTGTGGGGGAGAGACGCGGGGGAAATGAAAGCGATGGGGTCTACAGATAGGGTGAGAGCAGTCTCGCAACCCGGTTGCGAATTCGTATCCCAACCGATCGAGATTGAACCATATCGACAGTCACCTGCCGGGCTCGTTTCCGTTTCTCTGCAAACACGAGATTGAGCTGCCGGGCCAGTTCCGGGCTCACGCACTCGAGGTTACATTCGAAATTGAGGCGGAAGCTTCGCGCGTCCCAGTTGCACGATCCCACGGAACACCATCCATCGTCGCTCACCAGAATTTTGCTATGGTCGAATGGCGAAGGGGTGCGGTAGATTTTCACCCCCGATTCGATGAGCCGTTTGAAATCGGGTTCCATGGCCCAGTCAAAACCGAAGAGATTGCTCTTTTCTGGAATGAGGATTTCCACCGATACGCCTCGAAGAGCAGCCAGTTGCAGCGCCCTCGTCATGACCTCGTCGGGCAGGAAATAGGGTGTGGTGATCCGTACGCTCCGCTGAGCGCATGCCAGAGCGCCGAGAAACAGCCACTGGAGCTTCTGCATGTCAGTATCAGGACCGTCCGGAACCACCCGGGCCAGTACCTGCCTACTCTCCGGGTCGGTGGTTCCCGGCCAAACCGGCAGAGATATCTGTTGGCCGGTTGCAAAGTGCCAATCTTCCTCAAAGATTTTGTTCATTTGATCTATGACCGGCCCACGGACATGAAAATGAATGTCCTGTATCGGGTGGTCGGGGTTGTCCCCCAGAACGTTTCCGTGACGTATGTTCATCCCGCCGATAAAGGCATACTCGCCGTCAATCAAGAGGATCTTACGGTGGTTCCTCAGATTGACGAACCGCCAGAAGCGCAACGCGCGGGTCGGCATGAAGCGGCCGGTGGAGATACCGGCCTGGCTCAGCTCTTTATCGATCGGCGGCTTGCTGTACTTTATTCCCACGTCATCGATCAGCACGTAGATCTTCACGCCCTTGCGTTTCGCGGCTGCGAGGGCCTCGACAAACTTCAATCCCGATTTGTCACGGTCAAAGATGTAGGTCATCAGAGCGATGCTTGTCTTGGCTTTGCCGATTGAATCGAGCATGGCGGGAAATGCCTGATCGCCATTCACAAGGGGCATGACCGAATTGCCGTTGACAAAGCCGTCGGGATGGACCTTGTGTCCCAGGAGGTACATCTGCCGAACGTGCGGTTCCATTTGAGTGGGCGAAGCCTTGCCATCGATAAGCAGATCGAATACCTCGGTCTGGCCTTTCTTCTTCTTCAATTTGCTTGCTTCCCGATGGATGCGGTTTACCCCGAGGATCACGTATACGATACTTCCAACGAACGGGGACAAGAAGACAAGGCCCGTCCAGGCGACGGCGGAGCGAACATCCTCCTTGGTAAGCACGATATGGCACGCGGCCACGACAGCGAGAACGATACTCGCCACGGCCAGGACATTGAAGAGCGTTAGCTCGGACATCGGAACGCACCTCCTGGACCGAGGAGGTCCACGGCTCACCACCTTGCCGGTCTCGCTACACGGCAGACCAGCTCCCTCACGGGTTCAACCACCGAATGTGCTGACGCTCGAGTGACCGGCATCGACCCTCCCGGCCTCCGTGCTCGAACCTTTGCTCCTGCTATGGCGCTCGAGCGGCTCCTACCACAGCCGCCGGGCCCGCTGTCGTCGAATCGAGCACCGAGGGGAGCATCGAAAGAGGAATCCAGCTCTGAAACCGGGTTTCGCTAGGTTCTTAAGGATAGGTTACCGTGATGTCTCAGTCAACAAAGATCTTCACCACTCTCACTTCTCCCGAAAGGAACCAGGCACCCAGCATGAGAGAATATCCATCGGTCACGGGGAAGACCGGGTCGCCCTCGG
>JARRRG010000373.1:0-3705 GCA_037380965.1 Deltaproteobacteria bacterium | reverse complement strand
GCCTCGTGCAACGCGGCCCGCGCGTCACGCGGGTTGTCTCCGGTCGGTGTTTCTGAACCCGGGCAGGCCCCACCCGTTTGGAGGTGGAGGGTCTCATTGACGCTCTGAAGAATGACGAGCACCGGACCGGGCGTCGCGTCGACGGCTCCTGCTGAGGAAACGACCTCGACCCTCACCACCACTAGCCCATGGACTCTCGGGAAAGAGGCACGCTGCGGGCCACGCACGGATCTTGAGTTAACCAGCCTTCTCGATCATCTCAAGGATCTCGCCGGTCTTCTCTTCCAGGAGGACCTTGTCACCTCGTGTCTCGACATTGAGTCTGACGACCGGCTCCGTATTGGACGGGCGGATATTGAATCTCCAGGAATCGAATTCGACGCTGCATCCGTCCGTGTAATCCAGCGCTCCCCCCTGATTCTTATATGTCTCGGCGATCTTATCGAGAAGCGCGTGAGGATCCGACACCTTGCGGTTGATTTCGCCGCTGACCGGATACCGATCGATTCTGGCTTGAATGATTTCCGAAATGGGACGAGCTTCCGAGCTGAGCAGCTCCACCAGGAGGAGCCATGGGATCATCCCGCTGTCGCAGTAGGCGAACTCCCTGAAGTAGTGATGTGCGGACATCTCGCCGCCGTAGACCGCGTCTTCCTTCCGCATTCGCTCTTTGATAAATGCGTGGCCGGCCTTGCTCATCACCGGTATGCCGCCTGCTTCGCGTACCATCTCGATGGTGTTCCACGTCAGGCGCGGGTCGTGAATTATTTTATCGCCCGGATGAATCCTGAGAAAAGCCTGGGCCAGCAAGCCGACCAGATAGTAGCCCTCGATGAAGGAGCCATGCTCGTCAAAAAAGAAGCACCTGTCACAATCTCCATCCCATGCTATTCCGAGATCCGCCTTGTATTTGACCACGCTTTCGGCAGTGACTCCACGATTCTCGGGCAGCAAGGGATTGGGTATGCCGTTGGGGAACGTTCCATCAGGCTCCGGAAAGATCGTGACGAAATTCAGCGGCAGCTTTGGCTCGAGTTTTTCGAGAATCGGGCCGGCACAGCCGTTGCCGCAATTCATCACCACCGTGAGGTTTCGCATCCGCTCGAGGTCGACGTAGTCCAGCAGATGGTCGATGTATGGATCCGTCATGTCCTTTTGCTCAACCGTGCCTCGCCCCTTGCCGCTCTCAAAGCTCTTCTCAATAACGATTCGCTCAATATCCTTCAGGCCCGTATCCCCGCTGATCGGTTTGGACTGTTCTCTTACGAATTTCATCCCGTTGTAATCCCGCGGGTTGTGACTGGCCGTCACCATGACACCGCCATCCAGATTCAAGTCCGAGGTGACAAAGTAGATCGCTTCGGTAGGACAGAGGCCCACGTCCAAGACATTGCATCCACTGTCCACCAGGCCCCTGGTCACGGCCTCGAGTACCTCCGGACTGGACAATCGCACATCTCTGCCTATGCACACCTTGTGAGGAGAAATGAGAGTAGCATAGGCTCGACCCACGTCATACGCGATCTCCTCGTTGAATTCGTCTGGAATTCTACCCCGGATATCATACGCCTTGAAACAGTTCATCCCAGCTCTTACTGACCCCGTCATAACCGATCCTTTCGGAAAACGTGATAGGTGTTGAACGCGTGCGTGTGCACAGGAGACCTTGTGGTGTTCGGACCTGGCGACCGGCCTCCCTGACGAATGAGAAAACGAACCGTTGTTTTTACGATCCGCCTCATTTTCACACAGCCCCGCGCGTGGTTTCAACCCGGAAGCGCGCTCGTACTCACGGGTACTTACCGTCCGCCAGTACGGTGCCCCGCCCGATTCTCAAGATCTCACCGCCGGAACCTTCAACCACCACCTCTCCCTCGATTTTCACTTCTCGTTCAAAAAATACCGCGCCGCGCACCTCAAAGGACACTGCCCTTACCAGTGAGACGGTGGACGGATCCTCGAACCGGAGATGCATCTTGATCGGCGAGTCGAGGAAGTCCGGGCTGAAGATTACCATCGGCCGCAAAGAAAGATCGGGGGGTCGCCGAGGGTTTCGCTGGAGGCGATCCATGGAATCCAGAACGCACGCGTCCGATTGCAGCAAGAAGAGATCCTCCACCTTCTTCGTGGGGAAGAACCTTTCCCTACCCACTCTCAGGCCCCTCGCCCCGGGGAAGGACCCGATAGCTGCCCCCATTGCTGTCTCAAGTTGTACTATACTAACTCCGTCTACGGTCTTACGATTCTGGATTATCGGCAGCTTGAGGGCCTGTCGGTTGATGGCCGATGAAAGAGCTTCCAGGTCCACCCACATGTTGTTGGTGTTGAAAACCCGGAATTGATTAATGTCCATGAAACGATCTCTTTCCTCGGCCGCGACCTGGGCGATCTCGAGAAGGTCCAGATGATCGTCTCTCACAATAAGGGTTCCGCCCTTACGATCCACCTCGGTTCTGTCGGTCACTTCCATCAGGAAATCGATGCGCTCCCGTTCGATGAGACCGAGAATCCAAGGTTCCAGGCTGGCGGCAAGATTGTCCAAATTGGAAATGAAAGCTATACGCCGCCCCTCGGCTATCAACCGGTCGAGGAGTCCACTTGAGGAGAGGCTGGCGTACACGTCTCCATGCCCGGGAGGAACCCAGTCGTCATCCGATCCCGTCTCCAGAGGCTGGAAGCTGTTTTCGACCAGCCGGGGAACCTGGTTTTGGACAAATGTTCGGACAGGTATGTCGAAGCGGCTTGTGACCTCAAGGGTTGGTTCATGGGTGAAAAAGCTGTCCATCAGGACGAGCGGCACATTGACATTCCACTTCGTATCAAAGGCCTTTACTTGACCTGCGATGATCTCGAGATAGGAGCGGCCGTCTTTTGCGATGAGCGTCCCTTTGGGGACATCGCCCCCCATCGTCGTGCTCCGTCCGCCGTTCAACTTAATCATAACCGCTTGGGAGAGCAATTCTCTCCCTCGCGCTTCCAGCTCTGCAACCTCGACCGCATCAGGAGGGGTGTTGAGAATCAATTTGGAATCCGGCGGAGAAACAGAATCCAGAGGGACGTATGCGGACTCATCCTCTTTCGCCTGCCTCACCATACGCAAGAAAAGCCCTATGGCCCCCGCTCGGAGTCCACGTCGTTCCATTTTCTGCCATATCTCCTTCTCAACGCGGTCAAACTCCATGGCGCCCCCATAATCGCTCATCCGTTCTACCGGGAAGACCTCAGATCTTGTCGTCCTTGTCCTCATCCTTTTCGATCACCTTGCGGGCCTTTTCGATCAATTCCAGCAATGTGCCCACCTTTGACGGCGGTGGTCCGAAGAAGCACGCCTCGAACTCCTCCGGGGTCATATTCTTTCGGAAGAGTGATTCGACGTCGAAATGGGATGCCCAACAATTCAGGGCCTTCGAACAGGGCCTCCCCTGGTTCTCAATTCTGCAATAGCTGAAGGTGATCGGTCCGCCCAATCTGGGGCAGCGGATTTCCTTGTCTTCGTACAAGCCTAGAACCAGATGCTCTGTCATTTCAATGCTCCGACAGGGTTATCGCGACGTACGGCCAAAAAGTATTCGATAGCATTTAGTTAATAATATCAGTTTTTGCGACGTGACTGAAGGGGCAGGCGGTAATTCGTGATCGAAAGTGCATCCCCCAGGAAAACACCGATATGAAGACAGCGTTTCTCTCTGGTCTTCTCGTGTAACC
>JARRRG010000372.1:0-3712 GCA_037380965.1 Deltaproteobacteria bacterium | reverse complement strand
CCGATAGAGTCGCCTGCATCCGCACCCGATGTGTAATCGCAATAGTCGTTGACGAGGTTGGTGCTCAAATGCACGAAGAATGATGCAATGAGGAGAATCAGCCACCGCAGCGTGTCCCAGTACCCATCCGAGTGAGCGATGACCCCGCCGAGCGCCAATGGAATCATCGTGGCCACGAAGAAAGGTGGGCGACTGGCCTGGTACCAGGCCGTCAATCTGCTCCTGCTCATATCAACCGCCTCTGAAACAGGTGCCTGGGATCGCGTGCCTTATCAACAGGTCCGCGCGACAGGGCCTCATCGGCATCAACGGACGCCCCCCATGTGCTGCCCTGTCAGAAATTCTCTGTGCTCGTTTCTCCTCCGGTCCAAATCGATGCCGTCAATTCTCCCGCGAGATGAGTCCCGGTTGGAACAGGCCCCGGCTCACAATTGATTCCACCGGCAGAAGACCCGCTCGAGGATATCGAAGGTTTCGTAGAGCAGCACACCCAACAAGGCCAATACGACGATACCCACGAAGATGAGCGGGACATCCGCCCTTCCCCATGCGTCCAGGATGTAAAATCCCATGCCGTATCGCGTTCCGATCGATTCCACGAAGAAAAGCACCGCGACCACCGTGCCGGTGGCGATGCGCAGGGCCGTGAGGACCGACGGCAAGCATGAGGGCCAGATCACATGCACGAACAGGTCCCATTTGGTTCCGCCGAGGCTGTACAGGGAAAGCCTGGCCCCTCGCTTCACTCCGCGCGCGGCATCGCGCGTGGTGATCAGGAGCTGAAAAAAGAGGATCATTGAGAGCATCACGATCTTGCCCCAGTTCCCGAGACCGAAGACGAGGAGCACCACCGGCAGGAATACGATCTTGGGCACCGGATAGGTGAGATAGATGAGCGGCTTTGCGATCCGGTCGGCTCGCTGGCTGGATCCGAGGAAGAGTCCCAGCGGCACCGCGGTCAGGAACGAGAGTGCCAGCGCGGCCAGCACACGAAGGGTCGAGCTGCCCACATGGAGCCAAAACCGGCCCGTTTGAGCTTCCGAGACAAGCTTGGCCCCAACCGCAAGGGGACCCGCGAGAATCGCATCCCCTGCCCACCACGCGCCTGCCTGCCATACCATCAGCAGAATGAACGCGGCCAGGAGATAGTTCCAACGGGATCTCATGCAGAACGCTCCAAATGGCCCCGCACCATCCCGGACAACTCGTAGAACTCGTCCGATCCGCGGTAATCCCGCGTGCACGCGCGCGGATTATCAATCACACCAAGAACCGTTCCCGGGCTCTTCCCCATCACAACGATCATCTGGCCCAAACGGACTGCCTCCTGGATGTTGTGCGTGACAAGGGCCGCTCCGAACCGTCTTCGCCGCCATGCCGCGGCGACCTGATCCTGCAGGCGCTCCCGGGTCAAGGTGTCGAGGGCCGCAAAGGGTTCGTCCAACAGGAGAAGCGATGGATTCAAAACCAGGGCACGGGCCAGCGCTACCCGCTGCTTCTGCCCGCCCGAGAGTTGCTGCGGATACGCATCCGACTTGTCCGCGATATCCAGCTCAGCCAGCAGTTCGTGCACCGCGGTCCGACTACCATTTCCCCCACGGATGCTCAGCCCGAGCTCGACGTTCTTTTGCACGGTTTTCCACGGAAACAGCCCATAATCCTGGAGCACAAGAGCGATCTCGCGGTGGGGCCGCACCAACGGCTCTCCCTTGAATTCCACCACCCCGGCCGTGGGCTTCTCCAGTCCGGAGAGGAGGAGCAGGATCGTGGACTTGCCGCAACCGGAGGGACCGACAAGGGCCATCGTCTGACCGCCGCGCAAAGCGAGGTCGGTCCTGTCCAACGCGTGGATCGGGCCCTTTTCGGTGCGATAGGTCTTGGTCACACCGCGGCAGCGAATCAGTTCAGGGAATGAAGCCGGCATTCACTACTTCTTCGTACGTGAGCTGCGGGCGTATGACGCCCCGCTTCCTTAACCACTCGGCAACTGTCAAAAGGGCGTCCCTGTCGGGCGCATGAAGCTCCGGAAAGCGGGGAATGGGATAGGTGTCTCTCAGAGCCGCAGGGAGCCGAACATACTCCGCCATCACGGACCTCACCATGTCCGCCTGGGAGTTGATGAACGCGTTGGCTTCCTCAACTCCCCTCAGAAACGCAGTGACAGCCTTCGGGTGATCTCGTGTAAATGGCCCGGAGAAAACGAGTACCGTCTGGCTCGTTGCCAGGCCGGAATCGTCCCCGAGGAGAACCGCGCCCTTCATCAGGGCCGCGGATACCAGAGGCTCAGGCAGTGTCGCGGCCTCCACCTGCCCTGAAAGGAGCATCAGAAACCGGAGACCAATGTTCTTCGATTCTATGGAGGCAACACGGTCAGCAGGTACTCCGCCCGACCTCAGTAATCGCTCGGTAACGTAATCGATTACCGAGTTGGACGAGATCGCCACCGGCACATCCGCGAGATCGGCTATTGACTGAAACGTGCTTCCCGGTTTTCCGAGAATCCCGAACATTCTGCGGTCCTGCCGGGTTTCGTAATTGGTAGCCACAATGACGATGTCCCTACCGTTCCCCTTGAGCACGAGCGGGGTGACGAGATCCGCGAAACACCCCTCGATGCTCCCCGCGGAAAGAGCAATATCCTTATCCGCGGCCGTATTGAACGGAACGATCTCGACATTGAGCCCCGCGTCGCGCCAGAAACCCTTGTCCCGGGCAACATACAGAGGCAACGCCTGCAGAACGGGAAGCGCTCCGAACCGAATTGCCTTCTTATCCCCGGCGGAGACAGGCTCGATCGTGAGCGAGCAGAGCACGATTCCCACCACGATCACGACGGAAACTAATCGACGACCTCTCATGGCACAAACTCCAATTCATCCGCAAAGACCCCGTGAAACGGCTTCGCACAAGCCGCAGGGACAGAACGGGAATTCCGGGAACGGAGCGCGATGCAAACTCTGCTGACGCGTGCTCCGTTCAGTCGAGATCATTCCGTTGAATCCCTTCCCGAATGAGACCCAGCGCGGTTTGTACCCAGCCCGCCAGTTCCTCGGGATTTCCGCGATATAATCCGAGCCCCGAAGCCATGAACTCGGTGTAGTACGCCCGCAGGAGCGTCTCGAGGAGCGCATTGATGAGGAACGCCGTGCGCTCGACGTCCACCGATCTCTTTACTTCTCCTCGAGCCTTCGCCACCCGGATCAAGTCCGCTACGAACTCGACACCCTGTTTGCGCAAGAGCGCTACCCGCTCGGATCCGGAGGGTGTTTCGCCCGACTGGAGCAGATGGAAGTAGATGCGAGCGAGCAGGTGATGGTGATCGATGAAACTGAATCCCGCGTGAAGGAGCTGTTCCAGCCGCTCGAAGAAGCTCATCCGCCCGGTTTCGTCACGAACATGCTTCAAGTAGACCCTCACCCGGGACGCGGCGATTTCCACCACTCCGTCAAACAGGCCTTGCTTGGTCCTGAAGTACTGAAACAGGCTGCCCTTGCTGATGCCGGCTGCCTTGACCACGCTGTTCATCGAAGCGTTCCGGTAGCCGTTAACCGCGAATTCCTGAACAGCCGCCTGAAAAACTCTTTCCTGTTTTTCGGGGCGGAGACTCCTGAACAGTTCGGTGCCGGTCAACGGCGGAGCATTCATGATAGAGCCTCGAACCGGGAGACGCGAAAAATGACCACCCGGTCATTCTAGCCGATCGGCTCCTCGC